>NZ_CP085451.1 GCF_023824195.1 Priestia megaterium | reverse complement strand
TATACTAGCCTCCACTTCTACTTTAAAAGTATAGTACTAGTATTCAAATGCAAGATGATATTTCCTGTTATAATTTTTTAAGCCTGCATAGTTATTTTAATCTTTGAGCAAACTACGGAAGAAGTATTGTAGGACTTTACTTACAACCTAATTTTATTTATCAGTAGAAAAAGCTATCTTCCCCAAAGATAGCTTTTTCGCTTCATAGTTAACATAAAACGTATTATCAGCACTTGCTAAGTGTATACAGAAAAGGTAAATAAAAAAAGCTAGCATCTAGCCAACTCTTTTTTAAACAAATTAGATTTAATGATTAGCATCCTCCACCAAAGCCGCCAAAACAAGAAGCTCCGATAATAATTAATAGAATAAAGAGGACAATAATTAAAGCAAAACCACTGCCAAAACCACAGCCGCCTCCGCCGTAACCATATCCGCCATAGCCGCAACCGCCAAAGCCCATATTTTCACCCCCATATATGTTTAATACTTCTAAGATATGCATAAAAAATTAAAATGCTCGCCTATACTTTGGACTGGTAGAAATAATAAGATTTTTGTAGATATATATAAACCATTTAGATTAGTTTACATAGAATGAATGAACCATAACATTGAATCCCGGTAGATCAGTTACCCTCCAGAACGGATTTACAGTTGTTAAAAACAAAAAACTCCCTGCCGCCTGGGAGTTTTTCTGTTTTTTTAGATGTATATCATACATATGTTTAGTTAGCATAATGGGTTTTATCAGAAATCAATATTAAACATAATATATAGATAAATATAATAGAACTCCACTAACGGAGGTGAAAATAAATGGGGACAAAAAAAGACGATAAATATACAGAAAACGAAGAACTGAAATTAAAATTTGAAAATGTAATCGCAACTGGGGTTTGGATTAAAACCATTGGCCAAATTATTGAAACAATTGGGGTATCAAATTTATTTTTAATAAATGAAGATCCATCATCTGGTAATGAAAAGGTGGTATCTGCAGTTTGGATTGAAACAGTCGGCCAATTTTTACAGACTATAGGAGTAACACAACAAGTTGGAGCAATGAATGAACAGGTAACATTCAAAGCTCAAGAACTTGAAATAATCGGGGTTTCCCTCAAATCCTTTGCACATGCTTTAGAAGCTATAGGTGGAATTGAAATACTTCAAGAGGAAAAACAAACAGATATACTGGATTTTATACCTTAGAACAGTTATATCTGTTTGTTAATTTTCTTGAAAGACAGTTTACACATACATCTGAGACTTCATAATTACTTATATAAAAACACGTTTATCTTGCCATTCTGATCATCCATAGTTGCTAATAAAATATTCTTTATATCTAAACTATGTACCGTTCTAATGTGATTTTTTAACCAATTTTCATCTTTACCAGTCTGTTTTAATTCCTCAAAATCAATCTTCCCATCTTTAATAATTGTTATAGGAAAAGAGAAAGACTTTGTCATTAGCTTCATATCTTTAGGAGTTAGTGTTTGATACTGAGATTCTAAAAAAAACGATATAGTACCATCTGATTCCCATAATGCTAGAGCAACTTGTTGAATATCATGGATTTGTTTTTTTCTTAATTCTGTTAATAAAACATCAATAGGTATCCTAGCTTTAGTTAGACCTTTATAGAGTATCTTCCCATTTCTTATAAGAGGAAAAGGCGACGGATCAACAAATTTTGTGAATCTTAACCACTTAAGACTTAAAAATACTAAGATAAGATATAAAATAACTAATACACCTATCGTTATCATAGAACCCTTCATTCCTAAATGTTGATCTGACAAAGGATGAGCAATAATATTGCCTATTGATAAAGCCATTATAAAATCAAGTAGCCTTAACTGAGACAGCGATCTTTGTCCCATTATTTTAGTAACAATGAGTAAAAAGAAAAAAGAAATAACTGCTCTTAGAATCCATTGAACTGCAGTAAGTGATTCTTGACTATAAAAAAAATCCAATACATTCACATCCTAAGTGTTAGTCGAAAATTTTAATAAGCATCAACTATTAGCTACTAATTATTTACATAAAAGTATCTATCTTATACAAATGAGTAATTTCTAATACTTTGAGCAAACTACTTAAGATGTCTGAACAACGTCTTCCACTGCAACCTTATGAAAAAGAAAGCTGTCCTCCCTGGCAGCTTTCTTTTTTTAGATTATCTAAGAATAAAATTCAGTAGTTTAAGCAAACTAAACAAGATGCCCTCCGACTCGGCATCAACCAACAACTACAGCTTAAAAACAGAAAAAACTTCTGAACAGGTCACAGGAGTTTTTTCTGTTTTCAGACTGTATACGCTATACATAATTAGTTGACATAATGCCTCTTTCCGGAACACACATCAAAAAAGAACCCTTGTCGCAGAACGGTTCCGCCGAGGGTTCTTTTTCCGGAGTATGCAACTTTTTATACATCCTTGATTTATCAACGTTTCCTCTCGGGCTGAGTGACAAATAGATGAATAAAAAGCGCACCTTTTATTCATATGCTAAAACAAGAAAAATATATATTTATTGGTAAAATATGATATAATTTAATCGCTGTAGCATTCATTCTTCAACGAGTGTGAATCCTAGAAAGCCACCTCATCTCCAATGCCATTAAAGATGAGGTGGCTTTTTATTTTGTGACTTTTTAACCTCGACAAACTATGGATACATGAGGTATTTTATATTTGCACATGTTTCACCTTTTATCAATAATAAATAGAAACCACACATGTAAGAAAAGCCCCCAATTAAGTTTGAGGGCTTTTCTTATATTTAATAGAACTACCTAATCTTTTCTAACTCATTTAACATCTCATCAATAAATTGACTAATTTCCACTGTATTTTTACTTGTAAAACCCTCTTCAAATGCCGTTTCAATCAAAGATTTTCTCTCTTTTTCAATCTCGACTGTTAAAGCTTCTTTTAAGATCACTTTATGAGACTCCAATACCCCCATCACCCATTTACTTTTAATGGCAAAACTAAAACAAGGTTAATCACTCTTAGAACGATTAGATTAACCTTGTTCTAGTTTTGATTTTTTACTTTTATATGAATATCTTACAATATACAAATGTCCTTGTACAACGGAACTTTATCTTTCTATTTCTTGCTCTTTCCTTCTCATTTAACCTCCCGCAGGAAAAATATAGTATTTATGGAAAAAAGATGATAATATTGATTTGGAGCTATTTTTTCGTTACTTGTTATACGTGTGAACCCTGTAAAAAAGCTATTTCATTTCTATGCAAAGCCAATGCCCATAGAAATGAAATAGCTTTTTTTGTGTATATAAAACTATTCATTTTTACTCGAAGCTTTTAAAAAATAGTTTTTATAAAAGAAGGAGAAATTTCATGCTAACTAGATACGAACTCCTATTATTCAACAGAGAACTCTTATACTTAATACAACAACATTCTAGCTGTACTGATTCTAGTTTGAAGGAGACCTTATTAACTCAAATTGCCCTTATGCTTAGTGTTCTTAATCAAACGTTTTAAAGCATTTATTGATATTATCATCTTTCAATTTCTTGATCTTGCCTTTTATTTCTTTTTTGGACTCCAGCTACATGTTGAAAAAACGAGATCTGCTTCATCTTCTCGACATTCTTATCTATCCAATTCAATGCTTTTTCCTTCCAAGCTTTCAATGTCTTATTCTCTTTCTTTAATTCATTAACTTGCTGATTGGCTTTATCAAGATCCTCTTTTCGCACATAATTTTCTATATAGTCAACATTCATCTTCGTCAGGGTATCATTCGCTTTATTTGCCTGTACAAGCTCTCTTTTCGTTTTCTCATGTTTCTGCTTCTCAATCGTTAAATCGTCGCTTAAAGAGCTTATATGAGCCTTATATTCGCTATCTAGTTCTCTTTTAAGCTCTTCTTTCAATTTTTCTTTCTCATTCTCAGAGAAATCTCGTATCAACTTCTGCCTCATCAAATGCTTCGCCTTTTCCACTTCTCTCTCTTGATGAACAAGATGCATACTCAAATCTTCTCTTATACTCTCTAATTGCTGTGTTAACACCTTATTCTCTTTCATCATTTTCTCAACTTCTTGGCTTAATGCATTTGTACGCTTATGCTCGGCCGCCAGCTTCTCCTGCAATTCTTTTGCGAGATCAACGACACAATGAAAATCATCTTCTTCGACTTTCACTTTTGAACCAAGCATACCTTTACTTACTTCAATTTCAACAGATTTACGACAAAGCTCTTCAATACTCTGATCACTACGTATATCAACTAATCCCTCTTCCTTTAGGTTCCGTAAGTTATCCATTCTTTGAATCTCTTTTTCCTTGAAGATTAGTTGTTGGTCTAAGTTGTTTAGCTCTTTTTGTCGTTCTTCTTTCTTAAATTCATGAACACTTTTATGCTGAAGCTCGCTCGGCTCGCCACGCTCAATGTCATAACCACGTTTGTTCATGTAGTTATGAAAGTCATCCTGAATTCGACGAATCTTCGTTTTGCCATGAAAATAGTCTTTCGCGGCCAAGCGTCGATCTTCCGTAATTGGTACAAAGCCCACGTGCATATGTGGCGTTGATTCATCGTTATGTACCGTAGCATATAAAATGTTCTGCTGACCATACTTGCCAGCTATATGGTCCAGTGATGCTTCAAAATATTTACGCTGCTCGTCTGGCGACATCGCATGCATGTATTCCGGACTGGCCGACACAAAGAACTCTGCGACCAGGACCGCATCATTCCGAATTTTTCGTTTCACACGGGTGGTCGTCATCTTCTTAATTTCTTCATGGTACTTAATTTTGTCCTCATTCACAAAGTCATAGTTGAGCATCGTTTTGTTTGAATCGATATCTTTATTTTTACTGTTCTCGCCTTCTCGTTGGTTGTGTTTCTGGATACCTAATATTGCGTCTTTGTGGAACTTTTGCATGCGGATAATCCCATATTTGGCCATCCCTCAATCCCCCATTTCGACCACTGTTCTTAGGTCCAGCATACCACAACTTTAGATTTGGTGTAACGCACTACACCAATTTTTCACCTTCGGTCAAATTGGGAGCGCGCTCTACGAGGTGGCGGTCGGAGTTCCTCCCTGTGTTTGGCTCCGCCAAAACGAAAAAAAAGACATCCTAAACGGATCCCCTTTTTCGTTAAGACCGTGGACGCCGTCCACCACCTGTAAGGGGAACTCTTCCCCTTAACCCCATTCGAAAAACTCCCCCAACCCCCTCACTTTTTTGAGGGGGCTCCCTCGCCGGTTGGCGTCAAACAAACTCGTTTGTTTGAGTGCCAAGAGGGTCTTGGCGTAGTGACATTGTCAATTCCTTAATGCTCCCTACGGTCCGCTTACCATTGACAATGGCGGAATTTAGAATGCTACTTCTTTTTATAGTTATAACTCAGTTCGATCATTTGCTTCTGGTGGCTTTTCTATCCATCCTCTTTCAATCATAATATTTCCCCAACTGGTAGTAAGTTTTAAATCTCTTAGAATCGATGCTTCACAGTGTCCTACTACATCAATTCTCATACTGACAGACATAGTAACCGAATAATATATCATAGCTAAATTAAACATAAATCCGGCATGAAATAGCATTAATTTATCTGAAAAAGGTGCGATCTTAGAATTTGTAACTTCTCTGTCTAATAACGGTGGGGTATGGAGACCTCCTTCATGTAACAGTGAAGAAAAAAGACCTATATGCTTATTAACTAAATTTAAACCATCCTCCATAAACTTACGTATTTTTTTATCTTGGGTTACCTGCTGAAATCCGAGAAGAATAGCTTTTGCTGAAATACTTTTCTTTAAATCAGTATATATATTTCCTGCCTCCATCGAATTTAAAGGTCTTTTCTTTCCCAATATATCCATTGCATATCCTAATTCTGTTATGTACTCGACACCTTGGGGCATTGAAAAATAAGGATCTCTTTCATAAAGGCCCTTAGATAAGAGAATATCAATTGATCTGTTATAAACATCCATCGCGTCCATGTTACATTGATAATAAAGATCCCTAATATCTTTCCGAATAGAACTACTAAATGACATGCTATGTCCTGATAATCCATGAATCGTCATAACATGTATGTAATGTAACCAAAGTGAATCCGTGAATAAAGGTGGAGCTTCCAAATTTACATCTTTATCTGTAAAACCATTTGGTAGAGGGAAATTTTCTGCATTTAAGATTTTTTTTAACACTTTGAGATGTTTTTGAGATAGTTCTAAACAAAATCCAAAAAGAGAATGAACTTCAGGATCTTTAACAGTTGCTAATACATATTTACTGATGCAAATTGCCATCGTTTCCCTCATATATTGAACCCACAGACTTGTAATTTCTGAAGAGGTTAATCTAGTATCATTTTTCTTATTCAAATTACTTACCTCCATAGCATATAAACCATATTGTTTAGTTTGCCCTGGAAGTATTTATTTATGAAAATAAGCGTATCGGCTGCCGCTTCGCACCCAATATGCTCATTTGAAGATACGTCATAGTAGCTTGGCCGCTGTAAAAAATAAAAAGCAAGAGGATGCCCTTTTGCTTTTTAAATAAACATTATTCATTTACACATCGTAGGTTGGTCAATCGATAGAATAGGCTGTTCAACTTTGGCATTTGTCATTTGTTCCTGAACAAAGATCCATATAGCAAGGTTGATCACGACGGCCATCAGTAGAAAACTTCTATTTTTACTAATAAAGGTTTCCCCCTTTAAGTCATAGTCACAACAAAGGCCGCCCATTATGTATAAATCTATAAGGCGGCCTTCATTGTATGTATGCTATATGTTTATTCTTAAATCGATCCCTTTATCTTTCATCATTCAATATTTTTTATAAAAATTGTTGGTTTAATTATATGTATTGTAGCAATTCATCCCCAATATCCTATATTTTACATATATAATAAATCAAAGCTTAGTATTCAAGGAGGTTTTCCCATGCCAATTGAAAACGATAGTATTCAGCATAGATATATTTATGTTTTGAAATTAGAAAATCATAATTACTATGTTGGACAAACCAGTAATGACACAAAGAAACGAATAAAAAAACATTTTAAAGGTCGAGGATCTGCTTAGACAAAGAAACATCCCCCTCAAAAAATTAAAGAGATTATTGATTTAGGAATGATAACCTTTAATAGAGCCGAAGAAATTGAAAATTTATATACAATTCAATATATGAAGAAATATGGATGGGAAAAAGTGAAAGGCGGATTTTTTTGTATGACAGATCAAGAAGCACATCTAACAATTTTAAAAAACCATAAGAGAATGAGTAAGGTTAAAGGAATTGATTTTATTTAATATCTCCAACAATTTATAAATGCTACGTCATATTTTGTTCTAAACCTTTATATTTATAACATTTATAGCCATAACAAAGGCCGCCATTATATATCAGTTTATAAGGCCGCCTTCATTGTTCATCTGGCATTTAACTGAGGTTTAAATAGTATGAGAATCAATCGTATATTACATTTTTTCCTTCTTCACTTAACTTTTTTAAGGATGTAAGCATATGATTTATTTCTTCATCAGAGTGTCTTTCCCATGAACCTAATTCAGCCACTATTTTCAAGGGAGATTTAGATCTATAAGAACGTGTTGGGTTTCCAGGGAATTTTTTGTCAGTTAAATTTGGATCATTTTCAAAATCGCCTAATGGTTCTACAACATAAATTCTCTCTTTTGAATTAGACCTTGCTAATTCAGCACCCCATTTAGCAGCGTTTAATGTTCCAGTAAAATAGATATGGTTAGATTTTTTATCCTGATAATTGGATAAGTACAATGGTTCAAGCAGGTCTCCGATTTTCAGTTCTGCTTTAGTACCATGAAAAAATGGACCAGGATCTAAGACATTCTTTTTGTCATTCATATAGCCACACCCTTTATACTTTTTGACTTGCGTATAACAGTATAAGGCCGGACATGAGTAGAAAAACAGTCTATAAATAATTTTCAAATAAGGTTATAATAAAAGTAGAGATTAAGATGTTATCGGAAACAAACCATTTAAATAAAAAAGGACTGCTAACTAGCTAGCAGTCCTTTTTTATTTCCAAAATTCCCACCACTTCTTTTTTTCCTGAGCAGCAGCAAGTTGCTTTCTCGTTTCCTGAATTTCACGTATATGACTCATGCTTTGCTGATCCATACGTTCTACAAGCTTTTTATTAAATTCCATTTGTTCATGTAATTGTTTTTTTATTTCTTCAATACTTTGAGCCATATCATCAATTTTATCTTTGAACTCATGAGCTTGAACGGCCATTTGTGCAGGTTGCATGGGGGGCGTTCCTTGCCGTGCACCATAACGCTCAACTACTTCTAAAGATGCTACCTCTTTGGTTTTTCTTTGAACTTTTACGAGTTGCTTAAATAGTTGTAAAGCATTTAAGTCATGTTTAGTGAAAGCCCGACTATCATTCTCTCCTTTAACAAACTTATAACCCGTGGCCTCTAATTGGATACACCACTTTCTTAAAGTACTATCTGATACCTCTAGTTTCTTTGCTACTTCACTAGTCCAATAAGCTGGTTCTTGGCCAAGCTTTGCATCTGACATGCCGTTCCCTCCCGTGCACGCATATTTATGTAAATAGTTATATTTCTCATCTAAAATGTCCTTTAAAGAATAACAAAGAACGCCCCCCATGCACATCTTTTTTTTTGCGTGCACGGGGGGCGTTCAACCCCAGTCAAGTACTGATATACCAATGTTTACAAGCTGTATTATTTGATTAAATTATAACTTTATTAAAAACAGATGCACGCCCCCCGTGCATGCTATTCACTTTAATTTTGAGTTATAACTTTACTCGTGCAACCCCGTTCGTTTTGGGGTGGCGTGCTGGCTAGGGGTCCGGGGACTAGTCCCCGTTTGTGTAATCTATTTTTATTAAAATTACCAACTATGGACGGCTGCTCTGGCGGTTCGGCAGATATAATGGCCGTCACAAGCCGATCATTTTAAACTTCGTTTTGGGTATGTTCGGCTTGGCGATATAACCAACTCTGCCGAAATTTGAAATGCAAGGAGAAAAGAGTGGAGATTTTTTAAGTGTTTTTCTTAAAAAATACTACTCGAACCTTGCATGAAAAATAGCCAATTCAGTTTCTTTTTTTTACACGAAAAAAATATAAAAAGACCCTTGCAATTCTATCAGCGAATTGCTATTTAATATAGAGTGAGAAGAGAAGACTTTTTAAACATGGCTTTAACACTTGATACTAAAGGATTTTAGTCTAATTCCGTAGTAATGAAAAATCATTACTTTCGTAATGAAAAATCATTACTACGAAAACAAAAAAAGAACCTTGTTACAGGTTCTTAAAATAGTCTAATAGGTAGATTTTTTAATTCTTTAGGTGTTTTTCTAAACATAGCTTTTAGTGTACCATTTATGTTGTCTTTATCTCCAGAAAACATAATGTGAGGATTAATAAATAAAGCATATGCTCTGACATTATTATCTTCTATTCCGCTTTCTGACCTTGCTAAGATACCTTTATCAATCAAGCCTTTTATAATCGGATTTATATTTTGTTTCTTTTTTCCTAATATTTCTGCAAGATCACTTTGAGTAACGGGAAGTGAATTAACTTGTCTAGAATCATTAACTATACAGTTAGAAGAAAATTCAACATTAGGAACTAAATCCATTAAAAAGTTTTTCTCTGCAGTAGTTAAGTATTTTATATCCCTTAAATATAAAATATTTTCTTGAATCAACTGTACAAACCTCACTTTATTCTTAATTTTTCTTTCCGGAACCAACTTCATTCCCTTTGAATTAGCTTTGGCTTGAAGTTCGTTTGCATAGTTTAATTCTTCTTCACTTAGAACTTTACCGTTTTCAATTTCTCGTAATCTAGCTTTTTTTTCGGCTTCTTGCAATGCTTTTTGCATTTTTAAATTCCTCCATTTAGTAGTGGAAGGAACTAACCTAATTGTGTTAGAATACATTTATAAAGTTATGTAGTTGAAGGTTAATCCCTTCTTAATATTTTTTAGAGAAAGTCCTCGGAGTCGTCGAAAACTTGAGGGCTTTTTCTTATGTCTAATTTTCTACCAAATCCTACATTTTTGCAAACCCTATTTGTAGAATAAGCAAGAAAACTCACCTAAAATGTAGGTGAGTTTTTTACTCTAATAATCCTTTTTCTTTAAACACTTTTCTCAAAGCTTCATTTACCAATTCAGATTTATAACTTTTAGGAACTCGATCAATAATACTTAAAACGTCGTCATCAAAATAAAATCCTCTATATACTCTTTTAGAACGGTCTTTTGGATTCTGCAGCAAGATATCAATTGCATCTACTTTGCTAGCATTCGTACTAGCTTTTGGAAAGCTAGCGCTAGTACTTTCACTTTCATTCACATGACTAATACTAGCTGCTACTTCACTATTGGCTTGCTTTTGTTCTGCTGGCACTTTACTATTTTTAGAAATAAGGGTATTAAAATCAACTTCTAAAGGTTCTGGCTCTTCCCCAACATAACGATAAATACTTTGCTTACTGTCCCATTCATATCCTAGTTTCTTAATTCTTAATTGGATGGTACGAGTACTTACATCATACTGATCAGCTAATTCTTTAATTGTGATTTCTTTCATCATAATTCCATTTAACATCTTTTTTACCAGCAT
>NZ_CP085450.1 GCF_023824195.1 Priestia megaterium | reverse complement strand
CTAATATCCCTCCTTTCAAAAAAGATGCTTGTACTAGTAGAATATGTAATTAAATGAAAAAGGTTTGGACAGGTTAAGATACATAGACAGCCTTTAGAGAGTATCTCTAAAGGCTGTCTGTTCCGGTAACACGCATTATGGTGCGACAAGAAGTCGTTTTTATATAGTGTGGCTTACGCCACTGGTTTAGACGCAAAAACTATCCCCGTCCAAAACTGCGGGCCTGGTAACGGGCTCGTGGGTTGCATGCGGAAATGCGGAAACAGAGAGTCAGTGCACGACTCGGAACACTGCTAGGGGAAGATGAGTATGGTGAACATTAGTGAAGGTTTGTAAGCTTCGTAAGTGTTAGCTCAGGATAGTGCACAGATTTGCTTGGGTATTGGCAAGAGGAAAAGCAGATTCATAATGCTGCTGTGACGCGTCCCGTATCTTGCCCGGAGTAAAGAACCCACCTAACCTCGTCGTATCTATAAGATGCGGAACTTGGTAAGCCCTTTGTCATCTGTGTAAACAGTAGGATGGCTGTAAAGTCAAACGATGTGATAGAGGGTAAAGGATACGAGAGAAAGCGAATGCCGTTACCTCGAAAGAGAACAGGAAAGCAGGAAACTGTATAACTGGACGGATACTATCGTCCTTACGGACAAACCTATGATAGACCCGAAAGGGAGCTGACTTCTCGTTGGTCTCTCGTAGGAACATAAGGTTGTGGCTATCTTCTGACGAAAGAAACGTACTGTTATGTATACCTCCATTTGGAGCGTCGGCGTACGTTTTACTTACCATTATGGTGTGTGATGAGGATACGATAGCAAATGGACCTGCAATGGGAGGCTTGAGCCGATGTGTCTTGAAAGGGACTCGCACGGTTCTTAGGGGAGGCAGGGGCAGTGATGCCCCTAACTTACCCGACTTAACTAGGAATGAATATTATATACATTCATTCCTAACAAATAATTTTGAAATTAATCAAAAGATATATAAAAAAAGCTATCTGGGATAGCTGGGTTTTTAGGTTGAAACCCTCGCATTACACACATTGGACATTCAGCGATGAAATAACTAGTTACTTTAGGATCATAGAAACCTGCACGGTGCAACCAAGCATGAAGCATAGAACCAGTAAGCCGAGTGGTGTTGACAGCTATATTGTCTAGAAATGTAGGGTTGATAGTAAATGATAGGGGAATTTGTTTTTGTCTAAAAGCTGTTTCCCCCAGTATAGAGGAACTGGTGACAGGAGATGGAATACGATAATCAATTTTAGCAGGAGAAGAAAGTCGAAAGCCGTTATCTCGAATGAGTTGGGTGAATTGATTCATAGCTAGGTTGGTTGCTTCTAAACCATTAGAGATAGAAGGTCCTTGATACCAAACAGGTTGTAAATTACGGATAGCGTAGGTATTCGTACAAGCAGCGAGTTGGGAAGTACCATTATTGGCCCCTCCATTCCATTTCTCATTGTGATGAGTAAACCAATGAAATAATACCCCATTAATGGCATCTTTAATTCGTTGCTCTTGAGCAGAATTGAACCTTCTATCAAGTTGAAAATAGATATTTGCTGGTAAATCTGTAATTCCTTCAGGTTGGGGAACAGGAATCGTGATTTCCCTGTAGATAGGTTGGGGTGTAGGCGTAGGCCCAGGGCTAGGTGGTTCGGAACATGGACAGCAACAGCAAGGTTCAGGTGAACACGGTCTTTTTCGTTTCCTCTGAAGAAGTTTGAGCAGAAGAATCAGCGTAGAAAGATCTCTGGAATTTGTCATCTAATATCCCTCCTTTCAAAAAAGGTGCTTGTACTAGTAGAATATGCAAGTAAATGAAAAGGGTTTGGACATGGTCTGATATAGAAAAAGCCGTTAGGAATATTGTCCCTAACGGCTTTTCTTTCCAATAAAAAAAATTATGTTAACTAAAGTTTTGTATACGATATACAGCCTAGATTTAATCAAATAGTTCAATATAGGATGAATCTGGAATGGCAGGATTTTTAGGTTGAAATCCTCGCATGATGCACATCGGAGCTTCTGCAATGAAATAACTAGTTGTTTTAGGGTGGTAGAAACCGGATCGATGTAACCAAGCATGAAACATAGAACCAGTAAGTAGAACTGGATTTAAAGCTACGTTATCTAGTTGAATGGGATTAATTATAAAAGATAAAGGGACTCTTGTTTGTCTAAAGGCTGTTTCCCCTCGTATAGTGGAACTCATGACAGGAGATGGAATATGATAGTTAATTTTAGCCGGAGAAGAAAGGCGGAAGCCATTATCTCGAATGAGTTGGGTGAATTGATCCATAGCCAAGTTGGTTGCTTCTAAACCATTAGAGATAGGAAGTCCTTGATACCAAACGGGTTGTAAGTTACGAGTAGCGTAGGTGTTCGTACAAGCAGCGAGTTGGGAAGTACCATTATTGGCCCCTCCATTCCATTTCTCATTGTGATGAGTAAACCAATGAAATAATACACCATTAAGGGCATCTTTAATTCGTTGCCCTTGAGCAGCAGTGAACCGTGTATCGATTTGAAAATAGATATTTGCTGGTAAGTCTGTGATTCCCTCAGGTTGGGGAACAGGAATCACAATTTCTGTATAGGTGGGCTGAGGCGTAGGTGGGGGTATAGGACCGGGGCTAGGTGGTTCGGGGCAAGAACAGCAACATGGACAGCAACAGCAAGGTTCAGGTAAGCAAGGTCTTTTTCGTTTCTTCTGAAGAAGTTTGACCAGAAGAAGCAACGTAGTAAGATCTTTGGAGTTTTTCATCTAATATTCCTCCTTTCAAAAAAGATGCTTGTACTAGTAGAATATGCAATTAAATGAAAAAAGTTTGGACATGTTTATATACAGAGAAAAGGGATGGAAAGAATGGTTCCACCCCTTTTTATTCTGATAATAACAATTTTGAAAAGCAAGAGACCTTGACTTAAAAAGGTTTTACTTTTATTTCAAGAAGGAAAAATTACAAACATAGGTGCATTTCAAATAAATGAATCTGAACAATTTAGCATTTTCTCCAATAGTAATGATATAAAATCAGTTCTAGGAAATCTAAATTGAAACATACACATTCACTTCAAATTCTTTGGTGCTAGGCTTGTCTTTTATCCATGGACGTTGATATATAAATCTTAATTTCTTTTGACCAGGTTTAATTGCTTTATAAAGCCAGCGATGTATTGTATTGCCTCCATGTGTAAATTCATTTTCAACAAACTCTTCTTTTACTAAAAATAATATTTGATTAGGTGTAATTTCTTCTAACCATGAAAACCCCGTTGAGGCATTTTCTTTTAGGTTAATTTGCAATGTTTCTTGTACCTTTACAGTAACAGTTTTGCCTTTATCCTCTTCGTTTAAAACCTTCATGATTGAAGTCAACTCGCTTATCTCAATGATATTCTATAGTTTGATTATTGCTTTTAAAATTCTTTGTTTCTCCTGTGTAATCTATATCTAATTTTTGAAGTGCTTTCTCTTTTGCTCTTACTATTGTCTCTGGATCTTCAATAAGATCAGTTGCACTCCAAGCTTCTGATTCACTTAATTCCATGTATGCATAGGGTAGATAACCATATCCATTATCTCCCCAGCTTTCATCCCAAGAATTTTTGAATTTAAATAATTCGGTATTGTCATCATAACCAACTATACAAATTGCATGGCCACCCTTCAAAACAGAGTTACCAGGCATTGGTATTTTTCCAGTTGAAGCAACTTCTTGTGTTTGCCAATTCTTGTATACAAGAACACCGGCAACACACGGACCATTTACCATCAAACTTTTTTTCATTGCCTCCAAAGAATCTAATCGGGCATACGCTTTAATTTTATAGTGACTTGCATTTTGTTCTGCTCCTGGTTTTGGTGATCCTGGATTATGTGCTATGTATGGCCAATAAATTTCTTCACAGACTCCTACTTCTTTTAATACATCTAATGCAACTCTAATGAAAGTACCTTCTTCATCCGGTATTCCATCTCTCTTTTTACATTCCTGATATAAAAACCTAGGTGAAAGGTAGACTTCTTGTCCACGTTCTTTTCTTTCTTGGTACTCTTTCATTCCGACTGCTGAGGAAAATCCAACACAAGTTCCTTCATCAACTTGATCTCTAACTGGAGTCATTTTATCGGTATAATCAAGTTTACTGGGAACCGAAAATGTTGGTAAGAATGTTGACATGAGAAGATCTCTTTTATCTTCGGGAGATGGAATAAAGCCTAATCCTTTTATTTCAGTCATAATTATTAACTCCTTATATAGTTCATTTTGACAGTTATTATCTCTTCTTGAAAGAATATTATTCTAATTAAATTTTTAACCTATAGAAAGGTAAAAAGCACTTTTAGGTAAAGTGCTTTTTCTTCTTACTCAGTATTAACATATTATTTATTACTGACATAACGGATGCCAAGGGTAATACATGCACCATGGAGGACGAGTTGGATGATTAGTATGCATAGGCGGAGGGATAGGACCGTTATAATCAACTGGAAGACTTAAATCTAATGGAGAAATATCATCGGAAAACTCTAGGCTAGAACTTCCAGGTCTAATAAAATTTCCAGATATGAAACTTTTACTTGAGTCAGAATTACAATTAGTACTTGTAACTTGTAGATATATTTGTCCTAAATCTTTATGGTTAACGATAACCCACCTGTTTTTTTTATTTTCCCAAGTTAGACATTGTGTCATATGAAGTTGATGATCCATGAGGTGGGTGGGAACTGGTCGATAAACGAAATAAGGAATGTACGGATTATACAATGAAATCAACCTTTCTAAAAAAATAATAGTTTCTATTCTAAATCGGGTTATGATATGTATTTTTATGCCTGAGTGTATAGGTTAACACCTATGGAAAAAGCCTACAGGTATATAAAACTTATTGACTTTGGAATTTATATCCTTTAGACTGAAACAAAGGTCACTCATTAGAGTGACCTTTGTTTCAAGAGGGCGAGGGATTATATGACTAAAACACCGCCTGGATCGAAGCGTTTAAACGCTGATATACCAGAAGAATTATTCAAAGAATTTGCCAAAAGATGTATTGATGAAGGTATGACAAAAAGAGATTTTCTTGTTCAACTTTTGGAGAAAGAACTCTTAAAAGATTCAAAGAAGTAAAGGAAAACAAAATAAAAGGGCACTTCCTCTGCAAAGGAAGCACCCCCATGTGAAAACATATACAAGTTAATTGTAACATGGGTTGCCCTCAAAAAATAGGAGGGTCTTATCATGGATCAAACTGAAAAATTGTTAATGGGTATCGAGAATATTTTAAGCGTGGCCTCTGATTTAGTAGAAGAAGTAGGTCGTCTTAAATGTGTGGAAGAAGAATGTCAGATGCTCAAAGAAAAACTTTTTTTGAAACAACTTACGTCATCAGAACAAAACGTTTTTGCTCTTGCACTTGATGGCTATTCCATTACAGAAATGCAAGATATTTTATTCAAAGAAGAGAGCACAATTAAGAATCAGAGACGCAGCATTCTACAAAAATTAAACGTTTCTTCAATGAAAGAAGCGATCGATTTTTATAAAAAAACTACCCAGACTTCTTCTCAAAACTTCACGAATTATCATCAAGAAATCTTTCGAAAAATCGTTAAAACTTCATAAAAGTTGAGGGGACGTTGAGTGCACAGTAGGTTAACATGTGCAAAAAAATGTAAAAATTGATGTCAACACTAGGTCAACATTAGGCGTTTTTTTACTCTTTAGGTCAACAGCAGGTCGACAGACTGGAAGTTTTCGTGGTACCACTTTTTTTGAGGTGAAAACGTTGTTTTGCTGGGCTTTGCCCAGCATATCACACCCATGTGATATCAAAAACCCCTTATGCTCTTCTCTACTCGTACTGGAAATTTTGCAATTTGATAGAAAAGGAATGATTTCATGGATGTCTTTTTACGAAATATTGATTCGGTTGCTATGCAAAAAGTTGATGAACTAGCGAAAGAAAATGGGATGTCTCGTCAACAATTTTTGAAAGAACAATTTGAAGTATTAGCATTTTTTGATGAGCAAGTATCAAGAGAAAAAAGATTAGAAGCTATCATTGATCAGAACATCGAAATGATGAAACAATGTGCGATATCAATTGAAAAGATGAACGACATTATATATGAACTGATGGGAGATGTGGAGGAGTAATGGAAACACAACGACGTATGATTACACTCGATAAAGAAACGGATCAATACATCCAAGATTATATGGCTGAACATAAGCTTCGTTTTCCAGGAGAAGCGATTATGGATATCTGTAAAAAGTATCGAGAAGAAAAACAGAAAGAATGGTCGTTAGATTACATTACGGAAACAGTTAGTGAAAATCTTCATGAGGTATTAAAAAGTGAACTGAAAAAGATTCGATTAGGAACAAATAGTGCGGATAAAAACACACAAATTCTTATCGAGTTCATGAATGGATTGTATTTCCACCATGGCTATGATGCGATAATGACAACGGATCTTGTAGAATTAGAAGCAACTAAACTTGCCAAAAAAGTTGTAGGGGAACGTATTGTGAATCAACGACAAAAACGGCTGGATAAGGAACACCCTAAAAGCTAAAATAGCCTTTAAGGCTAGCTAGGTAGGCTTAAGCCTACTTTTCCTTTTAATAAACGACGTGAATATAGCTTGATATGTAGTTATTGTGGGACGGAAGGATTAGAAGAAAGCTGCTCTTTTTGTGGGGCTAGTTTAAATATAAAAAGACCGAAACTAAAAGAATTTGTGGTCTTAGAGGGCGTTGAGAAGCCTTTTAGTGAACTTACATGCTTTCATACGTATGATTTGTTAGTTTTGCTGCGTTTGGTACGTAAAGAAAGGACAAAAGCCTATGATTTAATGCTAACGCTTAAAAAGGCTGGTAAGAGCCCTCAAATTGACTAAGTAATACAAAACTATTCTGAAGACCTATATAAGCCTTATACAAAGCGTATGAAGCTTATATGACTATCTTAATTAATTGAATGAAACATAATCCCTTTATCATTAAAAAGTAAAAATCGAACTAACTATATATGAGATTTGGTACCGCATTTTTTTAATAAGGTCATCTTCTTTTATACATTAACAAAAAGGCAGTCTCTATATTTATAAATAGAAGCTGCCTTTACTATACTATGACCACTTTGCATCTCACCCTCTTTCCAAAAAAGGACTACAAAAAATCACCCTACCCAGAATAACCATTTGCGATTATCATTGAATGTGTACTAATTATTCAATCTTCAATGTTGTTAAAAATTCAGCATTATAACATACTTTTGAATACTTAGGGAGGGGTAAAAAAATACCCCTCCCCAGATTACACAAATTCAGCTATGATGGAGTCGACTCCTAAAGAAATGATGAATGCATCGTAACCAAAAATACTTGTTTTGATATATTTTGCTAATTTTTATTGAATTATGAGACTAGTTAACGCTATAATAAAACTAACAAAAACGTGCGGATAGAAAAAAGACTTCAACTGTTTAAGGAGTGTTGGACGCACCCTTAAACCGTTCCCCCTAGTTACAGTAGGGAAAACACTTGTCGAAGTCTCTTGTTAATAGAGTTAGTTTTGTACAAAATAAAACTTATGGTTTTATTTTATACGAAATTGACATCTATTTCAAGGGCTTAGTTTATCTTAATCAAGGCATTGTTTTCCTTTTATCAGGGAGACAGTGTCTTTTTTGTGTTCCTTAAAGGAGAAGATGAACAAATGACAAAGGTATTGACTTGCTATTTACCAGATGTAAATAGCTTTAACGGACGATTCACATGGTTATGGAAAGAAAAACCTATCCTTCGTAAAAAGAAAGAAGCGTTTTTAGAAACACTTCGTACTCACTTTAAACAACAACAAGTAGCCCTACATAAAGTATTCCCTAAAAAACGTATGGAAATGTTAGATTACGTGATTTATAACCTTGTTGCTACAGGCATTCAAGCGATTCACTCAAAAACACTCATGCAAAAATTTGATGTATCCCAAAGTACCGTTTCTCGCTTTGTAAAATCATTAAAGGAAACACCATTTATGATCGTGGCACGTTATATCAAAGAAGATACAACAGGGGCTCACCCTGATAGCTATGTATTTATCCTTAAAAGCCATACGAACTTTGATCAAATTTGTGATGAAATCTTTTTTGACCATGACACAACAGGTATCCAAACACTTCAACATGAAGAAATGACAACTCCTGTGACAACTCCTGTGACAAGTCCAGAAAGTGCCGAAATCGTTGATAAACCAAGCTTTGAGGACGAAAAAGCCTCGTCCCCCTTTATTAACCTTGATTTACCTAAAAATCATTTAAATAATCATTTAATATCTGCTTCACAGGCATTTGCTTATATCAAAGGTGTGCCTAAAAAAGTAAATAATGTGTACGCAAGTAAATATGGTCATCAACTAAAAGACTTTTATGCTCGTATTCAAAATGCAGCAAAAGCAGTAAAACGAGATACAGAGATTGAGATTATCAAAGAGCAATTACATGAAGTCGCTTATACAGCCACTGTAGGCTTAGATAAATATGTCCATGAGGCGAATCATAAGGGTACTCCCCTATCACTGGATGAAATGTGCCGTCTTGTTTATCAAATTGCTTATAATCAATTTACCAATCTACTAAAAGGGAATACAGAAGAACAATCATCTGAGTCAGACATACATACTGAAGCTAAGACAGCCCTATTTACGCCTAAACATATCATCCGTAAGGAAATCGTTCCTGCTTGGTTAAAAACTGAACAGGAGCAAAATGAGTGCACACAGGAAGAAACTCTTTCTCTGGATCAACAACTTGAAATGATTCAATTAAAGCAAGATTTAGGGCAAGAACTAACACCGGAAGAAGAAACCTTGCTGCAGGAACAAAGTTCTACCTACAGTTCGTTAGAAATGGCACAGTTGAAACAGGAGATAGGACAAGCACTAAACCCAGAGGAGAAAGATTTACTGCGTCAACATGACCCGTTAAAAGGATTAATTTGCTAACCAAAATGTACAGAAATCCCCTAGAAGCTAAAGTAGTAATAGAGTATTTATTATTTAGAAGTATGCTTTAAATAATAAACACCTAAATAACTAGGGAGGATTTTACCTTCCCTTGCTTTAAAAGTAAGCCCTAAAACAATCACCTATAACAGGAAATTTGAATAATGTGGGAAAGATTACTAAAGTAAAATCAGAGGGGGGGCACAATGTGACAAAACTATTCGCTATCAATGCAGGGGCATCCCTTTTTGCTGTTGCGAAAGCAGAGAACGAAGAAGAAGTCATTACTATTCTTGTTAACCACGAACTAGACGAACAAGAGGATTTTGGTATCAGAGCGCATATTGATGATTTTTCGATTGAAGGGCTGTATGGTGATTTCTTTCACGATGAAAAGGGGTCATTTATTGAGAGTCACATTTTAGACTATCCTCGCTATATAAGAAAAATGAGCAACAAAGAGCGTCATACCTATATCCGATCACATGTCGAAAAGAACGCCAGAGCCTTTTGGAAAGACCATCCGTTCTATGTGGATCTTTACTTGCGAGAAGTCAAAAAGTATGAGGCCGTAGAGAAAAAGGGAGTAAATACATTCTGTCCTCATTTTTCGGAGGAATTTTATTTCAATACGGCCAAATTAATCATTACTGAAACGGATTGGTACGGAGAAGGTTTTCAAATCATTGAAATTGACTTAACTGATCGTAATTACCAGCTTATTTTTGAACTTACTTTAGAGGAATAAGCTCCGAGAGGGTTTTATATCTCTCTTTATATAAATGAACCTTAGAAGCAAAACAGGAGGTCTACCATGGTTGAAAAACTATTAAACTTATTAGACGGCTTAGAGGCAAAAGACCACAAAATCCTTGATGCTATTCACGCATTAAATGTAGAGTCAGACGGCTTTCTAACAGAGGAAAGTGAACAAGTGGAAAGACTGATAGTTTACGTATTAGGCGGAAACGATAAACATTTTGAGTATATTCAAGATTCAGGTGTTTTCATGGACTACGCGAATAAAGAGACAAGCCGAAGCTAATTAATTTCGACAATTAGACAAGCTATTGAGAATGACTGGAAAGGTCTGATTCAAACTAGCGCTACTTTTAGCTAAAGGAGTTGTCACAAGTGGACATTATTCTTCAAGCAAAAACGTTGGAAAAGAAACATCTTTCTCATCCCTGGGTGTGGGATTGTCCCTCATGTGGCAAAAAAGTATCTCCCCAGAAGGAAGGCGTGTACTATCAAGTAATTGGGAAAGGTTTTATTGACCAAAGGATTGTCTATACAGCTTGTTCTGTCGCTTGTGTGGAAGAGAAAATCGGAAATATCGTTGAAATCTTGTATATTCAAACCAAACACGGAGGGCGCGGGGTGTATCATAACAAGCTACACCCTATATCTTCAAGGGTATTTTACGAGTTTTGCAAACGCATCAACATCATCAAAGATTACTAGAGGAGGATATTGAAAAGAGTGTTTTCAGTGAAAATTTGAGCTATTTAGACGAGTATTGTATTCTCTTAATAGGAAGTATGAACGGATTCTTATAAAGGAGGCTTTCTGCAGATATTGAGGGAGAATCCGAAGGGATATAACCGTTATATAACGGTTTTGAGAGTAGTAAAGAGAGGTCTGCAAAGGCTTAATAAAAGAGTTTGGGTATGGAAAATTCATTGAAACACAGATACAAATTTATAACTGATTAGTAACGGGTTTATAACGGTGATTAAACTTAAGTTTAACTAGTCTTAACTTAAGTTAAGTGTATGTTCCTGAGATAGTATTCAGAATAGTTTATAAGTTGATCTTAAGTTTAACTTATACTAAAAAATAACAAAGCCTAGATAATCATTAGGCTTTGTTTATTGCAGGGTTTTTAGGGTGAAATATTGAATAACCTATTTAGTAATAACCCTTTAATTCTTTTTGTTTGGTAGATAAAAAGAACGCGGCTTTTCTGTTTGTCCTATTTTTCAAATAGACGAGCAAAAAAGCCCTTTTTTTGTTCCTCTTGCTTAGCAGCTGCTACTTCATTTTGAGCAATGAGCAGCATTTCCTCTTTTCTCTCTTTCTGGTGTTCTCTGATATGTTCTAATAGTTTAATGTCTCTATCTTTCACATCAAGCCTATGCTCATTTAATTGTTCCTGGAGGGAATCAATCTTTTTGTTTTGCTCCAGTATTAATTTTTGCTGTTCGGCAAGAGCTTGCATAAGCATGTCTAATTTTTCATTTGTAACGTCATTATAATACTCATTTTCAGTAGCTATTTCTGTAACGTCTGGAGTTATAGAATCTTTCTTATACATTGGTATTACGCCTTTTATCGCCGTTTCAAGCGTTATACCAGGTCTGTTTTTAATATCTGTAACTCTTCTGAACATTGAAATATTTGTATCGGTATAAGCCCTGTTTCCTTTTTCGTCTTTATGGAATACAAAACCCTCCGATTCGAAAATCCTAGCGTACTTAGTTACTGTCTGTCTTTGAATATTTAATTGTGACGCTACCTCACCAGGAGAATAAAGAGCTTCAAGGTTTCCTTGTAACCCTTCCATAACTTCACCTTCCTTTATAACGGAATTACAACATGAGTTATATAACGGATTATAAATAGCGTTACAAAAACGCATTATAACCATTTCGCTATATTAACCCTATAATCCTATCATAAAAAATAAACAACTATTAGAAAACAATTCAGCGTGGTATAATCCTTCCATAATATGCTAAGGGGGGAACGTATGAGCAATACACCATTTGTAGACGTTTTTGCAATGCTAGTTCATCAATCAACAAGACCAGGTGCAATTCTTTCAAAAGCAAGTGAAAAGAGCGATTATCATATCAATATAGATTTATTGATTATGGATAGAGACGAGAAGGCTATTGAGGAAATTTCAGAGGAAATCAATGAATTGTTAAAACAGTCTAATCGTGATGAAGCAATTTCCGAAAGGTTTACGGTTCTTTATAACCGATCAAAAGAGTTGCATGAAAAAATGAAAAAGATTGGTGAAGTACAATTGACTATTAACCCTGTAACTTTAGGGAAATCGGTAAAAGTATTTAAAGGCAATAATTTAGAAAAGATATTTAATTTTGCAAATGGTGAAATGTTCGAGGGCTTCTTCAAGGAAATGAGAGAGTTCAACGAGTCATTAGAAAAAGAATACGTTAAGTAAAAGTTCCTTTTTAGGAGCTTTTTTTATTTTCTGTAGTTCCCAAAAGGGTAGGGTCTAATGAGAACTTAGAATGCGAAAAACGATATGATATTACGCTTCGTAATTTAAAGGAATATTAAGTGATATGAAAGCTTTTACTCTATATAGAAAAAGCTTTTTTTATTAAAAAACCAACACAAAATATCGTGTTGGTGTCATCTAAACTAGGAATTTAGCTTATTAGGGAAGCTCTGCTAATCGTTGATTTAATCTAGCCAGTTTTTGTGCTAATTTATCTTTTTTGTCATTAGGGTGTGAAACTTTAAAAAACGTTCTAACTAGCTTTTTAGTAGCAAGCCCCATTGCCACAGAATAACAACAAAGGTCTTCAAGTGTATCTTGAACAATAAGCTGTTGTAGACTTGTATCTGCCTCTGCTAGATCCGCCTCTGTTAATTCTTCATCTAGGTCTATATCTAGGTCTATATCTTCTTCGTCTACTTCTTGGAAATCATCATCTGTAGTTATATTTACAGTTAATCGTTCATCATCAATGACTTCTTTAATATCGAAATCATTACTACATATAAGATTAGCTGACAAATACAATGCTCCCGCAAGGGAATCAATCTCGCCGATATTAGTTGTATTTTTAATAGGTCTGCCGTCTTTTTTCTTTTTTTCGTCTAAATTTGCGAATCCTGTCGTAACCCTACCTACATGAAGGCTATAAACCCCAAACTCTTCAGGAGTTAAATCGCCTGTAGGGTTAAATAAAAGCCAATCTTTTTGGTCTATGTATTTTTGAGCGATGTGCTTATTTACAACGAGTTCGCCCAATACAGATTGATGGATATAAATCGTTTCATATATTTCTTTAATCCAAGTAAATATATCTGCATCTCGAAAACCAATCGCATAATTGATGATATTCGTATCAATGAAAACTTTCCCTAAACGTTTCCCCTCTTTCATTACCCTTTGTCCTCTTCTTCCTCATCATCGGATGATGCAGCTCTCATTTTGTCCATTGCTTTTGCTTGCAATTCTTTGGCTTTTTCAATAGAAGAATTGGCAAGCTTGGTAGCGCCTTGGATGTGATCCAGCTCACCCTTCGCAATTTCGTTTTCGATAGATTCTGCGTACTTTGCAAAGCTTACAAATGGAAGTGGACGGTCAAGAGGGCTTTCTGGAAGGTTAAATCTTTGACGAAATGCAATCCATTCCTGCTCTTTGTAATTTTTCATTCGTTCAGAAGCGTTAGGTAAATCCAATTCGAAAACGCGACGTGCTACGGCTTCATATGGTGCAGATGACATATCCGCAATCATAATGACAGCTTTTTCAGGTTCTATGTCTTTAACTAAGTTGTCCCATAAAGAGCGTACAAGTGGTTCTGGCATCATAAGAGCCGCCGCAAAACGGTCTGCCGCACGTTCTTCATCTATTTCATTATTAATCATGTCTTTGATTTTTAGCACATGCCATAATTCATGCGTAGCCGTAAAATAACGTGTACGTAATGGCAAATGAGTATTTAATACAACAAAAACCTCACCTGTAGTATAAGTAACGGTTGCTCCTTGATATTTTTCATCATCAACATCCCGATAAATCACATGAGAAAGTTCATGTAGTTTAATTTCTATACTAGAACCTATAAATACATCTGAACCGAAATGTTCATTTAAAACCTGATATGCGTGAGCTTCGCCTACTTTTTCAGCTCTTTCTCTTTCTGTTAGTCCAGAGTGATAATGTCTTTTTGTCATTTATTTAACCCTCTTTAGGAAAATTAGCTCTTTCAATTCGAAGATAATCTTCAATCGCAAACATCATCTTTCTTATGTCCTCTTTCGCATTCAGTGAATCAGCACTTCCACGTAACTGAAAAGAATATGGTTTTTCCTCCGTTTGTTCAGGAGAGATTAAATCTTGGACTGTCACGCCCATTGCCTTCGCTACATCAATCATACGTTCCGGTGTAAATTGACGTTTATTCGTAAGTATATGCCCCATAAGAGATTTACTCACACCAATTTCCTCCGCCAATGATTGGTACGTTCTACCTGACTCTTTTAACCATTTTCTCACTTTATTTATAACCATGATATCTCTGTTCATACTAATACCACTCCCTTTATCTCCTGCTAATAAGTTACCTTATGCTTTATAGTATACACAAAAAAATAAAAAATGTGTAGACGGTCTACATTTTTTTTATGTAGACTGTCTACACTGCAATAAAAGACGTTAAAAAACAACACAATCATTTTGTTTTATTCTAGTAATAAAGATGATGTTTTACAGCTCATATTAGTTATGCTTGAAAGATATTTTATATCCGAACATCTGTTATATCAAACAGTATGTCTAAACGAAGAGGAACGTTGTAATCATTTTTAAATAACTAAGTTGGTTTAACGATAATTCAACGCAACTAAAATAACCCAATTATTAAAGAGATAATATAAGAAAAGCTGCAACAAGCTAATAGCACATTTTTACCATAAATACTACATTTTACAGTGTAAGCATATGAATAAAAGGTGCGCTTTTTATTCATTTATGTTTCTTTCAACTGTTTAGAAAAGCCCGTTATATCAAGGATGTATAAAAAGCTGCATAATTCATAATAGGAATCTTTTTGAAAACCTTACTCCCATGAGGGTTCTTTTTGGTGATGTGTTCCGGAAAGAGACATTATGTAAACTAGAAATGAATATCATATACATTTCTAGTCAATGATTTTTAAATTTAATCAAAGAATTGAATATAGAAACTATCAGGGGTGGCAGGGTTTTTAGGCTGAAATCCTCGCATTATACACATAGGAGCTTCAGCGATAAAATAACTAGTTAGTTTTGGGTCATTAAAACCTGCCCGGTGAAGCCAGGCATGGAACATAGAACCTCCTAGTAGGGTAATGCTTAGACCCGGATTATCAATTTGTAGTGGATTAATAATAAAAGATAAAGGGACTCTTGTTTGTTTAAAAGCTGTTTCCCCCCGTATTGTAGAACTTGTGACAGGAGATGGAATACGATAGTCAATTTTAGCAGGAGAAGAAAGACGGAAGCCGTTATCTCGAATAAGTTGAGTAAATTGATCCATAGCGAGATTGGTCGCTTCTAATCCGTTAAGGATGGGTGGTCCTTGGTACCAAACGGGTGCTAAGTTTTTGGTAGCGTAGGTATTTGCACAAGCAGCAAGTTGAGAAACACCGGTATTCGTTTCTCCAGCCCATTTCTCAGTTTGATGGGTAAACCAATGAAATAATACCCCGTTAATAGCATCTTTAATTCGTTGCTCTTGAGCAGCATTGAACCTTCTATCAAGTTGAAAATAGATATTTGTTGGTAAGTCTGTAATTCCTTCAGGTTGGGGAACAGGAATCCTGATTTCCCTGTAGGTAGGTTGGGGTGTAGGTGGTGTAGGCCCAGGGCTAGGTGGTTTAGGGCAGGAGCAAGAACATGGACAGCAACAGCAAGGTTCAGGTGAACAAGGTCTTTTTCGTTTCCTTTTCAGAAGTTTGAGTAGAAGGAGAAGAGTAGATAGGTCTTTGGGATTTGTCATCCATTTTCCTCCTTTCATAAAAGATAAAGCTTGTACTAGTAGAATATGCAATCAAAGGAAAAAAGTTTGGACAGGTTCGTATGAGAAAAAGCCGTTAAAGCTTTAACGGCTTTTTTATTCTAGTAACATAGATTAGGAATGAATATAATATACATTCCTAATCTATTATTTTTAAATCTAATCAAAGAATTGAATATAAAAGCTATCTGGAGGGACAGGAGTTTTTGGCTGAAATCCTCTCATTAAGCACATTGGAGCTTCCGCAATAAAATAGCTAGACGTTTTAGGATCAAAAAATCCTGCCCGATGAAGCCAAGCGTGAAACATTGATCCCACAAGTTGAATATCATTAATATCTACTCGATCTAGTTGAATTGGATTAATGATAAAAGATAATGGAACTCTTGTTTGTCTAAAAGCTGTTTCCCCTCGTATAGTGGAACTTGTGACAGGAGATGGGATTTGATAGTCAATTCTAGCAGGAGAAGAAAGGCGAAAGCCGTTATCTCGAATCAGTTGAGTAAATTGATCCATAGCGAGATTAGTAGCTTCCAATCCATTAGAGATTGGTGGTCCTTGATACCAAACTGGTTGTAAGTTATGAGTAGCGTAGGTGTTCGTACAAGCAGCAAGTTGGGAAGTACCATTATTTGTACCTCCATTCCATTTCTCAGTTAGGTGGGTAAACCAATGAAATAACAAACCACTAATAGCACTGCGAATTTGTTGCTGTTGAGCAGCAGTGAACCGTGTATCGATTTGAAAATAGATATTTGCTGGTAAGTTCGTTACTCCTTCGGGTTGGGGAACAGGAATCGCGATTTCTATATAGGTAGGCTGAGGCGTAGGTGGGGGTATAGGCCCAGGGCTAGGTGGTTCGGGACAAGAACAGGAACATGGACAGCAACAGCAAGGTTCAGGTGTACATGGTCTTTTTCTTTTCCTTTGAAGAAGTTTGAGCAGAAGAAGCATCGTAGAAAGATCTCTGGAATTTGTCAT
>NZ_CP085449.1 GCF_023824195.1 Priestia megaterium | reverse complement strand
CTAAAACATCCCCTTTATACTAAAAATCCATATTTTCCCTTATTATTATAATCTTTATAAAAATATAAACAATCAAAATTTTATTTTATCCTTTCGAAAAGTTCTTTCATCCTGAATTTTAATGAGTTCGTCCCGATTTGCTAGTAACATAAATTTGTAAATTATACACTAAACACATAAATAAACTATAGAAATGGGAGCAATGATAAAATGAATTTTCAAACTTCTCAAAATGTAGTTTTTACTGAAACGGACGGTGAAGCAGTAGTTTTGGATATAGAAAGTGGAATTTATTTCGGATTAGATGAGGTCGGGGTTGATATCTGGAAATTAATTGAACAACATGGTAGTTCAGATAAAGTTAAAAAAAACATGCTGAAAATGTATGATGTTCAGGAAGAAGTACTAGAAGTACAATTACATACCTTTCTAGAAAGTTTACTTGAGAAAGGGCTGATTACATCTGTATGATGTTGCGGAAAATTTATTGGTATTGGAAAGTTTATTTTGTAATAAAGGGAATCGATAAGATATTAAAAAACCAAGGGTTTAAACAAATACATAATGTTTATTTAAATGAAAATATTTCTCTAATGCCATTAAGAGATTTAAATGAAAATGATGTAGAATTTATCAAGTTAATTTTGGAAATTAGCGAGAAGATTTGTTTTAGTTTTTTTGGAAATGCTCGATGTCTTCATCGTTCTTTGTCCGGATATCATGTTTTTCAACAAAGAGGTATTCCTATTGATCTTGTAGTAGGGGTTAGTAAGAAGCCATTTATGTCACATGCCTGGCTAGAGTTTAATGGGCAAGTTATTAATGATTCTCCAGAGTTTATAGAGAATTTAATTCGACAGTTTGATACAAGACGCCTTAGACGAGTAGAGGAGCAGATAGTATGAGTGGTATTGCCGGTATATTTAATCGTAGTTTAAAAAAAGTCGAACTATCTGAGATCATTAAAATAGTATATAAATTAAAAATTATAGGAAACGACTATCAAGATTACTGGGTTCGAGATTATGTAGCGTTAGGAAAGGCTACACTACAAGTTAATGAAAGAAATCAGGATAGTACCAATGTCTTATCTTCAGAAAATGGAGAAATATATATAGTAGCAGATTGCAGAATTGACAATAAACAGGAATTAATAGATCTGCTTCAGACTAACCTTACTAATTCCTCTATGAATGATACAAAACTTATTTTAAAAGCCTACCAAAAATGGGGACATGATTGCGTTAAATATTTAATTGGGGATTTTGCTTTTATAGTATGGGACTGTGAGAAGCAGCAAATATTTGCTGCGAGGGATCCTATGGGAATGCGTCCACTATTTTATAAAACCATAAATGGAAATTTTATTTTTTCTAGCTTAATTAGAAGTATTGAAAAGACTATGGAAGTATCCGAGTGGAATACTACTTACTTAGCAGACTTTTTGTATCGAAAAGGTACTTGTTCCGAAGAAGAAACGCCGTATAAATCCGTTAAAAGGCTTCCTAAAGGGAGCTACATGATAGTAGATCCTCACGATATAAAAATAAATAAATATTGGGATTTAGATGTAGGTAAACAAATAAAGTATAAAAATGATTCCGAATATGAAGAGCATTTTAGAGATTTATTTTCCAAGTCCGTAAGGGGTCGTATAGAGAATATTGACTGTACAGGTGTTTTACTTAGTGGTGGATTAGATTCTACCTCTATTTATGGAAGTGCAAAAAATTTAGCTTATAACAAGGTATTTCCGATATCTTGCGTTTTTGATAGATATACCGACGGGGACGAGAGATACTATATTCGATATATACTAGATCAATATAGAGAAAGAGACCATAAATGCGTTGTATCAGATGATTTGTGGATTTTAAAGGGGTACCCAAACTTTTCTATTGAAACTGATGAACCCAATCGTAATCAATTGTCATATGCTATGTTAAAGCCTTGTTATAATATCGCCATGGAACAAAAGGCCAAAGTTCTATTAAATGGTTATGCAGGGGATCAAGTATTTGGATTTAATCCATATTATATTGCTGATTTCTTAAAAAAATTTAGAATTCTAAAGTTTCTTCAAGAAAGTAGTAAACTTGCTAAATCTTATAATTATACATTAAGTGGAGCTATTAAGGAATTTGGAGTAAATGCAATAAAAGGGGAACATGAGCAGCCTACCGTATTGTTGCCAAAAGTTCACGATCAATGTCAAGAACGATATCAAAATGAGAATAAGATTAAAAATCCCGGTCTTCGAATGCAGTATCGCTATATTGAAAGGTCCCAGGGCTTCCATTTTGCCCAATTCCTTTCAGAAACAAATGGACTCGAAACAAGATACCCATTTTTAGACGTTAGACTTGTGGAATATCTCTTCAGTTTGCCTATTGAACAAAAAATTGATGATGCCCAAACAAAAGTTTTACTGCGTAGGTCACTACGAGGGATTGTTCCTGATGAAATACTTGATAGACCCACTAAATCTTCTACAGACATGTTAATATTTCAGGGATTAAAAAATGAATGGGATAAACTTTATCCAGCTTTACAGAAACCATTATTGGCGGAGCTTGGACTGATTGACGGGAAAGTGTTCCTCAATCAAATAGATCGATATCGACATGGTGAACTCAGCAAGAGTATGGACTTTTTTGGCGCTCTCATCTTAGAACTGTGGTTACAAGAACATACTTATAAAAAGGAGCAGCTTTATGACAAAGTTTATCATTTTTAGTATTTATACCGCAGTATTTATTATTTTAACACTTATTACTTACTTTAAAGTGAAAAATACATTGTATGTACTGAAAAATATGACTACGCCAGTTGAAAAGATTGAATCTTTAATTACAAAGCATAGTATTTTTATCATATTGTTTTTTGATGAAAATACGTGTAAGAGAACCATCAAAAATATGAAGAAAATAAATACGTTAATGAAAAAATCTAATATACCTTATGCATGTGTAAATGTATTAGAAAATTTTGATGAGAAAAGTGGAGTTGCACCTGCTTTTGGATACTTGGATAAGTATCAGGTCTCTAATGTACCTTCAATCCTTCGTTTTGAGAACCATCAATTAAAAGCTTGTTTATCCAAGGGACCAGATACATTACCTTTAGATGAAATTAAAAATTTTCTTGGTAGTAGTGACAACTCTAAAAGTAAAATTAATGCTTTCTTATAGAGGCGGGGGAAGAAATTTGTGATAGAGAATATTATTGCTATCATTCTTAGTTTAGTAACCGGATTTATATTTATAAAGAGTAGTTCCGGAAAAATAAAGAATCCATATGCATTTGGAAAGGTAATTGAAACATATGATTTAAAGTTAAAAGGACATATAGCTTTAATATTTGCAATTATAATGGGGCCTTTAGAGTTCATAACAGGAGTAATGATTTTCTTCGAGGTAAGTAGATACTACGGATTAATTCTAGCTACATTATTACAATTAGTGTTTATTGTCATGATGATATTACGTTATAACAAAATATTGCCTTTTGGATGCGGGTGTTTTGGGCTGCATGGTCCTCAAAAAATTAATAAAAGTAAACTTATTTTTAATATTTCATATATGGTACTTATATTAGTTAACTTATACATATTTGAAAAATTATAAACGGGAGAATTGAATATGGACGTTACAAAAAGCGTGAGTGAAATTAGCTCTGATTTCTCCTGGAAGAGAGTAATTGCTTTATCGGGGAATAGATGGAAAACACTAGTTTTTATCATAATTACTATAATTGTTCAATCTCTGCTAAGCCCTGTAACCCCATTACTTGTAGCAGAGATTATAGATAAAGGATTTTCTGGGACAAATACTATTCCATTTGAAGTATTGCTTACATTACTTTTCTTTGCAGGAATAACACAGGTTATAATTCATACTGCTCAAGATTTGTTAGTCATCTCTCTTACTAGTGGAATAATATACAATGTTAGGCTAAAACTTTATGATCATCTCCAGCAAAAATCTATTCGTTTCTTTACGGACAATAAATCGGGTGAGATTATTTCACGCGTCACCTCCGAAGCGAATATGATAGGCGATAGTGTCTTTAAACCGATTATTTATAGTTTCCAAACAATATTGTCACTTATTGTAACAATTGTAACTATGATTATGCTAAGTTGGAAAATTTCACTAATAATTATACTGACCACGCCTTTACTATTACTAACGCTTCCTTTAATGGGGAAAATCGTTTATAAAATCAGTAAAAAATTAGTAGAGAATAATGCAGAAATAAATTCTTTTATAAATGAAAATTTAAGTATTAATGGAATCATGTTATTGAAGTTATTTGGCCGAAACAATGTAGTTAGGGAAAAGTTTATTAACCTTATCGACACCGTAAGGAAGTTATCTATTAAACAAGCATTTTTAGGGGGAATATTTAATACTACTTTTACCTTAGGGACAGCTATTGCTCCTGTTCTTATGTATTGGTTGGGAAGACCTGGAGGACCTTTTGAAATTAGTGCTGGAACAGCTATTGCTTTATCATCATATATCGCATCTCTTTTTAATCCTATACAAAGCATCAGTAAAATTGGCATAATGCTTCAAAGTGCAAAAGTAACTTTTGAAAGGCTTTTTTCATATTTAGATCAAAATTCTGATGTTATTGAACCTAAAAACAATATATCTTTGGGACATGTAAAAGGTGAGATTTGTTTTGACAATGTTTCATTTCTTTATGACGAAGAAAAAGCCCTTGATAATCTTTCTTTTAAAGTACAAGCAAAAGAGAAAGTGTCCATTGTGGGATATAGTGGTTCTGGAAAAACGACAATTGCTTATTTACTATCTCGCCTTTATCAGCCAACCAAAGGTGATATATACATCGACGGTGTAAATTTAAAGGATGTTTCTTCTGAAGACATACCTAAACACATTGGACTAATTTCACAAGAAGTATATCTTTTGCATTCTACTATACGTGAAAATATTTTATTAGCCAAACCCGATGCCACAGAAGAAGAAATGGTTATGGCAGCTCAATCAGCTCATATTCATGAGAAAATTATGGGTTTACCAGATCAATATGACACTTTAGTAGGAGAAAGGGGCTATAAGTTATCAGGAGGAGAGAAGCAACGAATTGCTATTGCTCGGGTATTTTTACAAAATCCTTCAATTTTGATTTTAGATGAAGCTACCTCTTCATTAGACACACATTTTGAAGAAATGATCCAAAATGCAATTGAACGTCTTACTTATGAGAGAACCGTTATCTCAATCACTCATCGGGTAGCCAATATTAGTAACAATAACAGAGTAATTGTTTTATCAAACGGAAAGATAGCAGAATCTGGATTTCCAGAAGAACTATTACAAAAGCAAAGTATATTTGCTCAACTATGTAAGCAATCTCATTCACGTCACACAAAAGCAGTTAAAGCTTTGACTTAATACTAGGAACAAAGGAGGATTACGTTTGAGAAAGTTTTGGTTTGGAACTTTTGTAATTTCGTTAATTACTATGATCTTCTTTATAGGTATGTTTATCAGAGAAAAAAATATGAGAATAAAATTAACAGATCAATATATTGAGAGTCATATGACAAATTCGTCAAAACCACCTTCAATGGAAAAACCAGAGGAAAGTGCAGTAAGTGTTGATAATGAAAATTTTAAATTTGATGGTACAGATGATGTATTAAAGTATGAAATGGCAGCAGGATTAGCAATGTTGGTGTCTACTATATCAGGTATTGGGTTCATAATTATGAAAAAAAAGAGGCCACAATTATGAATTCCTTTATAAAAAAAGGTGTAATATTTGGAAGCTTAGGTTTCTTAATTTGTTTATTATTCTATCAATTTGCTATTGATCCTAAAGTTGATGCAAATACCATTTCTAAAACATTGAAAGATCCATCGATTATGAATTCTCAGAATGGTGTAGTGGTTGGTAAAAAAGATGCTCCACTCACTATAGTAGAGTTTTCTGATTATGGATGTGGAGCATGTAATGTTTTGAAGAGAAATTTTGATTCAATAAATTTTTACTCGAATTATATTGAGAGTGGAAAGGTAAGATACATCTTTAAAGATGTACCTGCAAGTAGTCACTTTAACGCTGAAGAAGCATCTATAGCATCACTAGCAGCTCAAAAACAAGATAAATATTGGGAAATGCATAACCTCTTATTTCAAAAGAGCAGTGAATGGAGCTCGGCTGAAAAAGGATTCGGAATTTTCGGAAAATATGCCGACCAATTAAATTTAAATATAAGTCAATTCAATCAAGATGTCCAAGCTGAAGCTTTAAACAGCAAGCTGTCAAAAACTCGAGAAGAATTTAAAAAAATGCAATTCTTAGGAACGCCAGTTCTTATTATAGGTAAAACTCAAATTATAGGTGCGCCTAGTAAGAAAGAATTGGAAAGTGTAATTGAAAAAGAGTTAGCAAAATCTATGAAATAGTGTCTGATGCTGTACTTGGAACAGCTTTAAATAAATAAAATAAAATCTTTTAAAAAATAGGAGGAACCAAAATGAAAAAATTCTCATTTCCTACGGTTGTAGAGTTTGGTAATGCATCAAATTTAATCCAAGGTTGCGGTGGTTGGGGAACCGAAAATCTTACTTTAGATGATTCTGATTCTCGTTATAAATGGATTTATACTACTCGTTGGGTATGTATCTGCACAAGTTTAAAAGGTAACGGTTGTACACCAATTAGCTAAAAAAATCTTTTACCATCACAGGGCGTGTGAATGGTAAAAGATCATAAAAAATATAAAGAATTAGTTGTATTATTATACCGTAAGTCTTTTAGAATTCCAAGTAAACAGCGTCAGAAGCTTACGGTACATATAAAATCTTTTTAAAAAATAGGAGGAACTAAAATGAAAAAATTCTCATTTCCTACAGTTGTAATGTTTGGTGAAGCTATTGATCTTATTCAAGGTTGTGACGGATGGGGAGTTGAAGGCTTGAGTTTGGATGATTCTGATAGACAACTCCGTTGGTTATATACGGATAAATGGCACTGCATTTGCACAACACTTAGAGGAAATCGTTGTGATTAATATATAAATAGTATAGATTAGGCAATAGTTTGCTGGATGTTTTCGAGAAGTAACAGTCAGCAAACTGTTGCTTTTTTTAGAAACCACATTAGGAGTGATAGAGTCTATGTTTAAAATTTGTACGTCTCTCATAGGTTTATTAGTTTCTTTATACTTACTAATCAATAAATGGATGGAGAACTCCTATTTATATTGCCCTTCTAGTGGTTGTGAAAAGGTCTCCCTCAGTTCTTACTCAGAATTGATGGGATTGCCGGTGTCACTTATAGGGGTATTAGGTTATTTAATAATATTTAATATGCTGATTTTCAAAAGAAATAGTATTAAATTTTCCAGCCTATTTTTATTAACTACAGGTATGGGCTTTTTATTTTCCTTGTATTTAATTTACACATCAATTTTTAAAATTGGAGCAATCTGTTTTTGGTGTACAACTTCATTTGCCATTATAACTTTTTTATTTTTTAGTGCTGTGTTAGATTTCTATAGAAATTTGAAACTCTATAAAGTAATTAGTTCGTAAGAGCTGTCCAAAATAGTTTGGACAGCCTTTTAATTTTTAATCCTCACGTAAATTTTTAATAACATTCATCTTTGAAACCCAAATAGATGGGAAAATAGTTGATAAAATACCTATTAAGGGACTTACAAATAAACCTATTAGAACAAATACAGTTGGAAGGATATAATATTCTGCTTCCAAACCTGCCAAAACGTTATATCCTACTATTAATCCAGTAATAATACCAACAATACCTCCGGAGAGCGTCACTATAATTCCTTCTAATAAAGCCAAGCGAATAATTTGTTTCTTTCTACTTCCAATAGCTCTTAGAACCGCAAACTCGCGTTTTCTTTCTTGAAAACTACTTGCCATACTATTCATTAATCCAATAAGTGCAATAGATGTCATTAGAATGACAACAATAAGTAAAATAAGCATTCTCTGAGTTGCTTCATTCTTTAATTTCTGGAGTTCCTGTGCTCTATCATACAAAACGGTATTAGAAAAGCTAGGATTCTTTAAAAGCGTTTCAACTTGATTTTGAATCTCTTTTGTTTTATTTTTATTAACTATATTATATTGAATCTGTTGAACTTTATTGAGATAAAAGTATCTTTGTAAGTTTATAGGATCAGTATAAATTTTATACTCGTCACCAGGAGTCAATGGCATATCCTTAATTACTCCAATAATACGAAATGAATGGCCTTTATCCCCTTTTAATACATCATCATATCGTCCAATTTGAATTGTATCGCCTAATTTGTACCCTAAGTCTTTTATATCCTTTGTTATTACAACACCATTATCACGTAGGGCATTTTGATCGATTGTACCTTCTAGTACGTTAATAGATTTGAATGTATTTGCTTTTTTCATATCTATGGCACCTAAATTAAGATGAGCCTGCTGTTGACCATTTACTGAAAATAATTGACCGTTCCATTTACTTGCATGTTCTTGATCTAGATTTAACGTTAGACCAAATACAGATGTAGGAACTGAAATATATCGTAGGCCGTTAATCTTATTCAGCTGATTAACTAGTTCATTAGAGAATCCCGGTTCAAGTGTGGATTCACTAGAACGAATTGTATAATCAGTAAGGTGTTCATCACGTATTGTTTGTTCTGATTGACGCACGACAGAGCTAAATAACATATATCCTGTAAATCCAATTGTAAAGGCTAGAACTAATATGCTTGAGATTTGAATATTTCGTTTTATTTGTCGCAAAACATTTTGCCCAGAAATATAACCTTCTGATCCTACTATTGGTTTTGCAATTAAAGTGAATAATCTAGTCATAGTCTTTAGTACTAAGGGAATATTTAGAAACATGGAGATAAAAAAGGTTATTCCTGTAAGTAAATAAATCCACTTGGGACCATCTATATAGAAATAATTTAGAAATCCTATTAAACAAGACAAACTGAGAAAAACTAGGCCAGCAATTGTAATTAAGGGATTTAACTTTTGTAACCCTTGCGAACTCTGACGGTAGGCTGCAATTGGTGGGAGTTTCATTGCATTATAAGCTGGAATGACCCCTGATAGGATTGTTAAAACTACTCCTATAATTGCACTTATAATAACAGATTTCCAAGGAATAATAACCTCAGCTATTTGTACATTCATTAGGTGTTGGACAAAATTTTTGGATAAAAATGCGATTTGTGTGCCTAATCCTAGGCTTACTATGGAAGCTAAAATACCAATGATTAGTGATTCCACTAATATTAGTGTGAAAATCTGAATTTTTTTGGCTCCTAATAACCTTAAGGTTGCAAGGTCTCTTTGTCTTTCTTGTATAGCCATCTGTAATGTGCTAATTACAATTAATATACTTCCAATTATGGATCCAAATGTAAGGATGTGGATAAATGGTTTTAATCCCCCAATATTTTCTTTTTCTTTATCCATCTCTTTACGTCCATCAATATATATATTCGAGAATTTTTCTTTGAGACTTTCTGAAACATTTTCCACATAAGAACGGCTGGAAAGTTTCAACATGACTACAGTCGTTTTATTTTCATGAGAGGTGACTTGACTTAACCATCTGTAATTAAATAAAGCTATATAATCTAATTTTTCTGTTTCATTAAAAGTGCCAGAGATTTTGACCTTTTTCTTTCCGTTGGGAGGGAAAGACATTTCAATAGTGGATCCTATTTTAAGTCCATGTGATTTCACATAGCGTACAGGTAATACTACTTCATTTTCTTGTGGAAAATGACCTTTTCCTATGTTCGAAAAAGGATGTTGTTTAGATAGAGAATCATTTTTTAATCCAACATACATAGGCATTCCTAAGAGTTCGGAATGTGTATCCTTATTTCCTAAATAAGGATACAGTAGAGGACTACTTTTTTTGACTCCAGGAATTTTATTTATAAAAGAAATATCCTCATTTGACAAGTGATCTTTACTTGTTTGATAACCAGCTAGCATATCATAATCGCCATACTTCTGCTTTACTGATTCTTCATTAGACTTTTCTACAGTGAAAAGAAGGATTTGAGAAATAATTAACATCATAATCCCTAAAGATATACCTAAAACAGAAAAGAAACTTCTTCCTTTTTTAGAGACAAAGAATTTCCAAGAGATACTTGATATCTTCATGATAGAACTCCTTCAATTCTATTTGTAATCTCCGTAATAACTTGCTTACGATCTCTTTGTTTGTCTTTTAATTTAAGTTCATCAACTAATTGCCCATCTTCCATGAAGACAATGCGATGTGCATAAGAAGCTACGTTTGCATCATGGGTTACCATAACCATAGAGTGGTGCAAAGTGTCACAGAAATAGCGTAAAATTCCTAGTATTTCTTTACTTGTCTTTGAATCTAAGCTTCCTGTGGGTTCATCAGCAAGTATAATTTTTGGATCTGTAATTAATGCTCTTGCAATGGCTACACGCTGTTGTTGTCCACCAGACATATTAGGTGGATGAGTAGAGTGTAGATGTCCTATTCCTAATAGATTTAAAAGCTCTTTTGCTTTCTCTTTTAATCCATTTTTATTTCTTTTAGAAAGAAGTAGAGGTAACAAAACATTTTCCTCTGCTGTCAAAATAGAAAGTAAGTTAAAGAATTGAAATATAAACCCTATATTTTCAGAGCGTATTTTTGTTAGGGCTGCATCTCTAGCTTTGGTAATATCAATATTATCTAGAATGACCTTTCCAGAAGTAGGCTTATCTAATCCGGATAAGACATTCAATAAAGTAGATTTTCCGGATCCACTTGCCCCCATAATTGCCAGAAACTCACCCTTTTGGACCTGTAAATGAATATTTTTTAACGCATAAAATTGATTATCCTGCGTTCCATATATCTTGTTTATTGATTGTGCTTCTAATACAAATGACATGGCTAGCATCTCTCCTTATTTAAGTTAACGTCATTGTATAAGAGAAAACTAAATAAATTGTCATGAAAATATCAATAAAATGTAAATAAAGTATCAAATTTTTATCAAACATATTAAAAAATTACTTTTTTTAGCTTAATATATACTATATGGAAAATAAGTAGAGGAAGGAAGTGAAGCTATGCAAGAAACAATTCTAATTACAGATGATGAGATAGAGATTGTTGATTTATTAAAAGATTTTTTGGAGATAGATGGTTATAAAGTGCGTACTGCATATAACGGTAAAGAAGCTTTAGACGTCATAGCATCTAAAAAAATCGATTGTATCTTACTCGATATTATGATGCCAAATATAGATGGATTTACTGTATGTAAAGAAATACGAAAAATTAGTAACGTACCTATTTTGTTTTTAAGTGCAAAACAAGATGATATTGATAAAATTAGAGGGCTAAATCTTGGAGCAGATGATTATATTGTAAAATCAGCTACTCCAGGAGAGATCATTGCCCGGATTAAAGCAGTTCGTAGAAGATTTGATGTGCAACAGGTAAAAGTAAATCATTCAACGAACATTCTCGATTTTGGAAATTTGAAAATTGATATGAAAGCTCGTGAAGTATGGAAAGGAGACAAACAAGTTTCTTTAACATCTAGAGAATACGATATTTTAGAGCTTTTGGCTATACATCCCAAGCAAGTATTTACTCATGAGCAGCTTATTAATAAGGTGTGGGGAGAGGATTATAGTGATTCACATTCTGTTAGAGTGTTTATTGCCCGAATTCGAGATAAAATAGAAGATTGTCCAGCACACCCTGAGTGGATTCAAACTGTTTGGGGAGTGGGTTATAAGTTTGAGGGATTAAGGCATGATCAGTAAACTCTCTATACGTCAGTGGGTCATCATTATTTTATTATTACTTACACTGGTACCTTTCTTAGGAACTAAATTTATATCGCACATGTATAATCGGTATTCTAGCGATTCTTATGAAAATAATCAGGTGGGAGAAAATAACGTACAGGGATGGATAGAAAAATCTATTCTTCTGAAGCCTGAATTATGGGGAAGTTCAAAATGGAAAAATAATATAATAAAAGATTTACATAATAAAGGAATAGAAATTATTTTAGTAGATTCTAATGACCAAATAGTATTCACAAGTACAAATGGAGCTTCAGGCGAAACTATTCATCAAAAAGGAAACTACAGCATTGGGTTATCTAAATCGGCTTTTGAAAAACAAACAATTTATAAAGAAGGAAAGGCTACTGGGACTGCTTTTATAAAGTATACTCCCCCTGCTGTTGGGGAAGAGATTAATAAACCTAAAAATGCATTTTTAAAGCAATGGGGTGGAGTTATTGTTTGGATATCCTTATTCTTTCTTGTGTTATTATTTTGTGTTATTATCACCCATAAAATGATAATACGTCCTCTTAAGTTATTGGAGCGTGCAGCTTTGTCACTTTCTCGTAATGAATTTACATCTGTTTTGCCTTCTTCATCAGTTAAAGAAATCAATGCAGTATCGGATGGTTTTAAATTTATGCAACAAGAGCTACATGAGTTGTTAGCTTCGAAAGCCCAAATGGAAGAAGATAGAAAAATGTTTGTTGCTTCAATTGTCCATGACCTACGAACACCCTTATTTTCGATAAGAGGATATTTAGAGGGGTTAGAAAAGGGGATAGCAAATAGCCCAGAAAAACAAAAAAAATATATTAGGGTTTGTAGAAATAAAGCAAACTTGTTAGAAGAACTAGTTTCTAATTTATTCGAATATGTAAAGCTTGATTATTTAGGAACTCAGCCAGAATTTCATCCTATTGAAATTAAAAGTTTAGTCCAAAATATAGTTGAGGGCTACGATTTAGCGTGCCGTCAAAAAAACATAAGTTTGTCTTTAGAGATGCCAGAGAAGTCTCTCACTTTACAAGGTAATGCGCCTTTATTGACGAGATCTATAGATAATATAGTGAGTAACGCAATTCGATATACACCTACAGGTGGCTCAATAGATATAATCTTAGAAAATACAGAAAAAGAAATAATCATTACTATAAAAGATGGTGGAGAAGGCATACCTGAAGAAATATTACCGCACATATTTAAACCATTATATCGGGGAGAATACTCCAGAAATCGTCAGACAGGTGGAACTGGACTTGGATTAACAATTGCTAAACATGCTTTTAAAATACATGGAGGAGACTTAATAGTAAAAAATAATCATCCTAATGGAGCTATATTTAGTGGATATCTCCCTAACAGTTGAACAATTTAAAAGCCTTACTTAAATACGACGTTTAGTAAGAAATACAAAGGAGATAAGAAATGATTCACGACCTTTCCCTAAAAATAAGTAACAAATTGGTTAAGGAATCAAATTATGAATCAGAGGTAATAGCCTATGGAGTGGAAATTACAATTAGATCATTGATTAAATTAGTTACAATTTTATTAATAGGCTTTTTAATAAATGATTTGATCCTTATCCTAATAGTTTTAGTTTCGTTTTCTTCTCTAAGATTGCTCTCCGGAGGGTTTCACTTTTCTAGATTTTTTTACTGTTATATAAACTCTATGTCCCTGCTGACAAGTATAGCATTAGCTTCCCAAATAATGGGGCAAGTAAACATAGCATACTTAAAAATAAGCATGTTTTTTTGTTTTATAATTAGTATTTTTATATTGTTGGTTTTCGGAACTTCAATTAATCCTGATAGAGTATCCTACAATCATAGATCGCTACTAAAATATTTATCAATTACTTTTATAATTATAATGTATATATTCGTTCAGTATATTTTGGGTTTAAGCCCTTCATATGCTACAGCTATCCAATTGGGGATAGTTTCCCAGTCACTTACTTTATTAAAGAGAAAAAGAGGGACAAAAAATGAAAAAAATTAAAAGATTATTTGCAAGTTTCTTTGTAAAAATAGCTCATACAGAAATATCAACAGCTAGCTTCTATCTAATCCATGAGATTCAAATTCCAAAATCTTTGAAGCGTAAGTAAGATTAGAATATGCACTTAATAGCTTATGCTCTTACCTTTATTGAAAATATTACTTTATTATCATTTTTAGTTAAATTATTGTTTGGTAACTTAGTTAAAAATATAAGAAAAGTAATAATGTTCAGCGCCATCTATTCATTATGCACATCGTATACTTTTAACTGGGATATTAATACAGATATAAAGCTATTAGTTAATATATTCATGCATATAATAATTGTTATGTATATATTTAAGCTTAGTTTACAGTTTAGTATACTTATATCCTTGCTTCGTGCAGTTCTGCAAACAACACTAGAGAGTATAATTGTACTTATAATTTTAAATGCACAGTATATAAATTTTGTAAAAATGAAATTGCCACTTCAGATTTATATCGCTATCTTTTTATATGTAACTATCATTATAGGAATTATTGTGCTTTCAAAGAAAGACATTTCTTTGAAGAAAGTATTAGATAGAAATAATCTTAATAGCAATTTTATTATAACGATTATCACGTCAATTCTTGCTCAAATTTTTGTGGTATTATTAGCTGTATTGGTCGACATTGGAAATGGTGAAGGGAGACGCGCATTAACATACATAATTGTATTTGCTACAATTTTAATAATGTGCAATTTAATACGTGTGGTAGTTAAATTTTGTGAAAAATCAGAGCAACAGATGTACCTTATGTCTGAGGATGTATACCTCAGTAACTTACAAGATTTAAGCGCCTCTGTTAAAAGCCATAGACATGATTATTATAATCAACTTCAGGTTATATATGGATTATCAGAGCATAAGCAATACAATGAATTAAATCAGTATATAAAAAATTTATTTCAAGATATTTGTTTAACAGATAATTTATTGAGGTTAAAGCATACGGCATTATCTACACTGTTACAAGCCAAAATAGAGGTAGCTAAATTATATAATATTAACTTTTTTATTGATACAGCAGAAGACATTCCTTGTGTTAAAATATTATCTCATGAATTAATACAAATTGTTGGAAATATTGTAGATAATGCTTTTGAGGCAGAGTTGGCTTCAAAGAAGGAAGATAAATATGTAAGTTTAAAGATAGATCATTTATTAAAATCTTTTTTTGTAATAGAGGTTAACAATCAAAACTCTTACATAAAAGGAGATAATTTAGACAAGGTATTTGTCCCAGGTTATTCAACTAAGTTGAATCATCAAGGAATTGGATTATATACAGTTAAACGAAAATTAGAAAAATACGATGGATATATTGAGTTAACAAGTAAAAAAGAGGTTGGAACAACTTTCCGTGTGTTTATTCCAACGTTAGTAAATAAAAAGTTTTAATTATTTTTAAAAATAACACCAAGAGCAAGGGTAAAAGTGATCTTTTGTTAGAAAGGTCAAATACATCGTAACACTCTTCAGGCTTTAAAGTTGTGAATTTTCCCACATCTATTGAGGGAATAGTTTGCTACCTTATAAAGGTCAGAGTATATTCTCTTGAGTACGTGCTATTCTTTCATCTTCATTGCATATAGAAAAACCTACTGGGTCAGTAGGTTTTTCTTTTTTTAAGCTGTATATAATATGCAGTTTATATAAAATGGATTATGTTTAGTTTTACTTTCCACTATATCATTAAATAAAATCAAACATATTTTATTAAAAATAGTTTTATCATTTACTTATCTTGTAGAAAAACAATATATTTGTCGTCACTTAGTGTAAATGTTAAAACATTAATAATAAATGAAGTAATTTAGTATTTACTTAACGAATGATAAAACGGAGTCGAGGTTATTTTCTATAAATATAGTTAATGACAACATTTGTTTTTAAAGGTATATGTATATGAATCTACAAATCTGGCCAGACTAATAACGTACTCCCCCTATTCCAATAAATTTGAAAAACCTTTGCTTATATTAGCAAAGGTTTATTTTTTGTATGCTTAGTTCTGGAGTTGTAAAATGTAATATGATTTTAAGGCCTATACCCATACAAGAATTCAAACATAAAGAAACATACAAAACCTATAAGTAAAACAGGAACCACACTAATTCCCAAATACACACGATGTAGGGGCTTTTTTAGTTTTTTGAACCAGTTATAATATAGTATGAAAAAAAGTATGCAGACGGGTATAAAGAACACAGCAGCAAATAGATCTGTTAATCTTGAATTTGCATCCCAATACTCGTCTGGAACAGGAGTATGTACATACCATTTATCGGCTAAAGGAGTTTGAAGATAACTAAAAAGTAATATTCCTAAAGAATAGTAGACACCAACTAACCACTTTAACCATTTTGGTAAGTAAGACTGACTTGCAATAATACACATAAGCACTAATATAAAAAATACTGAAACGCCGTAACTCATTTGTAACCTCCAACAAAATTTAAGTTCCTAACGACAAAATATGAGTAATTTTACCATATTAGTTTATAAGTGTATATATTAGCTTTGAGGTAGAGGCTACAGAATCTTAATATAAATCCTCATGCTCTTTAGAAGAAACGCTCCGTATTCCTGTAAAATAATAAAGTAAATAACCTAAAACATTAAGGCCTACAAATATAAAAATCCATTTAATTCGTAACGGTTTTTGATGGTGAGCATTAATAATTGCCCAAATAGTGAACAGTGTCCAGTAAATAGCTCCACCCATAAATATTACAATTACCTGTAATTGATCAAAACTTCTACTCTCTATTAGTACAAACCATTGTTCATTTCCATTTCCAGACGTGGAAGAATCCACACCTAGCCATTTTGGAGCCCAAATCGTTCTTTGATATTGAAAATCTGGATTCTGTGATTTCCAATGATATTCCCCAGAATTTTGGCTAACACTTCTTATATCTTTTGAATTATAGATAGTGACTTCAGATATATAATTCGTATCCTCTACTAAAGTTTCAATTTTCCTTTTCATACTGAAGGTCATAACGTCTTTATTTTCTAATTCCTTAGATATTAATGTACTTGTTTCAGATAATCCTTGAGCAGTTGAATCGTCAATTTCCCAAAGAAAACTACCCATTGATATTGTTAATATTAAACAAACTATTGCTATGTAAAGCACACGCTTTGCAAATATTTTTTGTATCTCAAACAATTGTCCAATAACAGCGCGCATTTCTTTTTCTTCACCAAACCGTTGAATCGCAATTGTAATAGCTTGTTGTTCTGTTTTTCCTGCTTCTTTTAACTCCTGAACTGATTCAAACAAATGATTTTTCATTTCTGCTTTTAATTCGTCGATTTCTTGTTTATCTCCGTCTACATTTAGATACATAGAATCCACAAATGCTTCTATTCTCTTCACTTAGTTCCTCCCCATAAAAATGAATCCATCATTTTCTTTATAAATTGCCATTCTAAACGCTTATCTTCAAAACCTTGCTTACCTAAGGAGGTAAGCTTATAATACTTTCTTCTTCCGCCAGGACCTTGCTCACTACCCCAGTAAGAAGAAATCCAATTATTCTTTTCTAATCTCTTTAAAGACAAATAAAGAGTTCCTTCTTTCAGTTCAAATTGTTCATCACTTTTTTCTCGAACAATCTTAGCCAATTCATAACCGTACATATCCCTTTGATAAAGTAACGACAAAATCAACGTATCAATATGACCCTTTAAGATCTCTCTACTAATTTCCAAATCTTCCACCTCTTAGTTGATTATAAAAAATAATACCTTTTAATACAAGGTATTATTTTTTATAATTACCATAATTAAGATTGTCGGAAATAAACAAAGTTGTAATAAGTATATCTGCTCTAATAAAACAATAACATTTTTAATCTTTTCTAGAGGATGGAATCTATGAATGAAAAATCTAAAGTTAGTTAGGTTCAAGTAATATACTCTATGCATCCTTGATTAGGATAATAAAGCTTATCTGTAGTAATTAAAGAGAAGACCATTTAAATGGTCTTCTCTTTAATTACTCTATGTATCTCTAAATTACATACTAATTTTTATTTAAATTGAAGTGAGCAATCTCTTCTCCATTTTCTGAGACAATAAGTGTAGATTTTAAAGCATTTTCCTTTATTCTTTTTAACTCCTCTTTAGTAGGTATAGAAGGTAGTTTATTCCCCTGTTTATCTGTACTTAAGTTATAATAAATAGTAAACTTTCCAGTACCATGAGCTGGAATCTCCTCTATTCCTTGGCCCCATCCTATTTTGCTCTTGTTAACATTATAAATGTTAGATCCTACTGTATCTTCTACAACTGATAGTAATTCTTGATTAGGTTTTATTTTTAGTTTTATCTGGTTCAAGTCTTCATTAGATATAGATTTATTAGAATTGTTCTTTACTACAAACGTATAGTATAACGCCGTGTCCACAGTTGTTTGACTCTTACCTTCTCCTATGGTTCTAACAGTTTCTCCTACAAGGTCTTTGTTATTAGTTATTATAGCGTCTGCTTTTGAAAGCTTTATATCTTTTGAATTAGAACAAGCTGAAATAATAAATAACAACAGCACAAAAAATACAATATTTTTTACTGATTTCATTTTTTCTTCTCCTTATAAATCTGATTGTCATATTTCAAACGAACCATACAATTATTTCATAAAATAGAAAAAATTAAAATGAAATCTTTGTTTTTAAGCGAATAATATATACATTCTTATTTACCATAATGTGCGCTCTGGGAAGTTTGAATTAGTTTTACACTTTAGTAATTTAAATTAAAAAATAAATGTTACCATTAATAATACAAAAAAATTCTAGGAGGTATTTTAAATATATAGGTCTAAGTAAAAAAGATAGTGACGTGTTTATTAAAGCTTAAAAAGTAATAACATTAATAATTTGAAGGGATTAAAATTGTGAAAAGATCATTATTTATTCTTAGCATTGTAATAATAGTCCTTATTATAAATGGATGCAGTAATAACTCTGTAAAGGGAATCAAAGCAGATTACGTTGATATCGGTTTAGGGCAAAGTTTATATGAGGGATATAATAAAGTTGAGCAAGAAAGCGTTCAATCACTTGTTAATTCTTATAATCAACTTCAATACATAGGACAAACCAACCAACAACTGAATTATGATAAGGCAATATCAATAATATTTGTCTATCATGATAAAATTTCGGGAACTTTAATGATAGATGATAAGGGAATTTTTCATACAGATGATAGTACAAAAAATTATCAAATTGCTTCGAACAACGATACATATGAACAAGCTTTAAAGATATACAAAGATTTGAAACAGAAGTATTAAAATCATGGAATATGAAAGCAGAAATTAAGGATTCTTTTTTAGATTCTTGTATCACAAATAAGGTTACTGATCATGTAAAATAAAAAGTGGCAACTTCTCATACTAAGCTGCCACTTTTTATAACCTTCAACATATATTTGGCCCTTATAAAAAGGTACGCCTATACTTAACACCCCTATATACACCGGTGTTAAAGTATATGTTTAACTATTCCTTTCCAGTTAACATAAAACGTGTTATAGGAAATAGTATGAGCTATTCTAGAAGCCAACTTAGTTATAATAAAGAATGTAACATCTCATTAAAGTTTTCCTGATTATCCTTAATATTATTAAAAAACTGTTCATCTACTTTTTCTACAATTGGAATCCCTTGTTTAACCTTATTTTTTCCTTCTGCAGTTATAGATAATAAAATTTCTCGCTTATCTAAGGGGTTCTTACTTCGCTCTAAAAGCCCTTTTGTTTCAATAGTACGTACTACATCAGAAATCATCATAATATTTAACTTTGTAAAGTCAGCAAGCTTTTTTTGAGTCACGTTTTCTCCTTTAGTCTGTAGAAAATCACATGCTGCTAGTAACACAAATTGTGAATGAGTAACATTTATCTTACTCAGTTCTTTTGTTATAAGTCTTTGCCATGCATGTGTTACTTGCCATAATAGAAATCCTGAGCTATCTTCTGGATTATTAAATTTGGAAACCCATTTCATGCAGTTTTACCCCCATAGCTTTAGCAATTATTAAAAAGTCTTCCCGTTCTATCTCGAAATGCCCCCTTCTAAAGAGTAAACCTACATTTCGAGTCATACGGGCAAAATTTAATAAAGGCTTAATTTGTAAATAACTAGCATATTGGCATTCTTTAAATTCTACATCTATTCTATTCGGTATAAAGTTTGGATTCATTTCGTAAAGATAAACCTCACCCGATTTAACCTTACCAATAGCAGTAAAAGACTGTAAAGGTAAGCCATTTTTATAAGATGTCTTTGGTGAATAATAAACGAGCCAATCTCCTGCTTTCATTCGTTTTAAAGGATATGCTTTACCATGACATAGTTGAGCAAAGCCATTTTCCTCTCCTATTCTTACATGATCCTCAGATACTACACCTATCCAATATCGTATTTTAGTCATTCTTTTTCACCTGCCAATTTCACAAGTCTATCCATAGAACAGGGAATATTTTTCGTTAACAAGGGGCCTATCTGATCTCCTATTTCCTTAGCATGAAGGCCTGAAATGCTAACGCCATGAGTAATCTTTGTTTGGGAATCAGTATTGTTTATGTAATGGTAAAAAGCAATTTGTATATTTAGTTCGTCTATTACCATAACATTTGTAAAGCTTCGATTTTCTTTCACTTCTTTAAGAGTAAAGGTACTAGGTTTTTGATTGAGAACTGTTAGAGTTCCAATACTCCCCGTTGTAAAGGGTCCCTCTAAATGAGCTTCTATAATTTCTTCATCCTACTTTGACCATTTAGATATATCTTGATACAAATTCCAAATAGATATAGGGGTAGAAGTAGTAAAAACAGTATGTTCGTAGTTCCACATAATAAGACCTCCTAAAATAGTAAGTGCACGTATTATTAATGATACGTGCACTTACTATTTTTGTAAATATTTAACAAAATATTTATCCTGCATAAAAATCTAGTTACCATAATCAGAGTTATCGGTATTATAAAGAACATCATTACTCGACTAAATTAATTTCATAAATTCTTGAGTTACTGCTCCACGGATGATAATTATCACCTTTAAAAGTTAAAGTAAAGCATAATAAACTTTAGGATAATGGATTTAAACTTGAAGGTACTTACCTTTATGTAAGTACCTGTAATAAAAGTGCGTACTTACATATTTTTAGTTTGGACTTTACAATAAAAATGAAATCAGCCTAAGGAGGAAGAAACATTGAAAACTCTTGTTATCATAACACACCCAAGCTTAGAAACATCTGTTGTTAATAAGCGATGGGTAGAAGAATTAAAAAAATATCCAGAAAAATATACTGTGCACGAATTGTATAAGGTTTATCCTGATGAGAACATAGATGTGGAAAAAGAACAAAAATTGGTTGAAACTCACGGAAACCTTGTTTTCCAATTTCCTGTATATTGGTTCAACTGTCCTCCTCTCTTAAAAAAGTGGCTGGATGATGTTTTCCTTTATGGATGGGCTTATGGTTCAAAAGGAGATAAATTAAAGAATCGTAAAATTGCTTTAGGGGTATCTGCCGGGATCAAAAATGTGGATTATAGTGAAACTGGAAGATACCATTATACACTTGAACAAGTGTTGCGTCCGTTTGAGACGACAGCCATCTATTGCAAAGCAGATTATCGTTCGTTCTTTGCGTTTTATGGAGCAGAATTTGAGCCATCTGTAAGTGAAATAGAAAAAAGCACTCAAGATTATTTAAATTTCATTGATAATATGTAATGGGTAACTTTTATAAAAGTTAAAATAAGAAGTACCTCCTAAACAAGAAGGTACTTCCATTTTACACTATGCCTATTTTGTTACATCTTCTAGAGCTTGAAAATTATTTTTCTCTCCCCACTCGCACATCATATCTAACAATGGAATAAGTGAACAACCACGTTCAGATAATGAATATTCAACTTTTGGAGGTATTTGGGGAAATTCTTTGCGGATAATAAGACCATCTTCCTCAAGCTCTTTTAACATAACACTTAGTGTTTTAAAGGAAATAGTCCCAATACGTCGCTTCAGCTCATTGAACCTCATAACCTTATTTTCAGACAACCAATACAAAATAATCATTTTATATTTACCACCTATTAAGGATAACGTATATCCAAAACCAGTGTTTTTTAGTTCTACGCCAGTCGGAACACAGGTTTCTCTCACAATCCCCACTCTCCTTCTGATAAGAATATCCTATCAATATGAATACTTTATAGTAAATTACTATGCAATCTTATCACAAGAATGTAAAGTAACGCGTTTTTATTTTCTTTAATGTTTTTAATGTCATATATTATTTCATTCTCATGCAAAGAATCTAATCTAACTAAGAAAGAAATTTTAAAAACAGTTAACATAATGCCATTTATCGGTATGAAATAGAAAAAACGCCTTTTAATTCAAACGTTAAGTAATCGCTTTCGATTTTTACTTTCTCAAAATGATTTGATGGGTTATAATAAATATCTACAAAAATATTAAATGATATGTAAGTAACAAGCAATTACACCCTTAATATTTAGCAAAAAGAAAAGCCTACCTCTGACAAATCAGGTAAGCTTTTCTTTTTAGTACATAAGTTATCAATAAATTGAGCAAATTACTCAAGATGTCGCCAAACATCGACTCGTGCAACTAACTATACAACAGAAAAAGCTACTAATCCCTGTTTAGTGGCTTTTTCTGATTTTAAAATGTATATCGTATAGATTTTTAGTTAACATAAAACACGTTATCGGCAGTAAAAAAGGCCATAGAAGATTATAAATCTCTATGGCTTTAGTATTGTAACTAAACAATGTGCTGCTTATTATAATTTTCTCGCAACAACCTTATTAACTGCATGACAGTGTCTAATATTATTTTCATGTTCATCTTCAAACTGATAAGATTGATACATTTCTACGGACCAATCAGAATAAATTTCTTTTAATTCACCTTCATTAAAAATTCCTTTAACATAACTCTTTAAATCCTCTGGTATTTCAACTTCATTAGTAAAAACCGCAATAATGTTGTATCCATTCTTTCGTGTTCCTAATTTCATACGTTCAATTACATTAGACCAGTGGTTACGTTCCATAAAATGAAATAGCCCATGTGAAATAACTAAATCGTATGTATCAATAAATTTATAGTTAACTACATTCTCTACAGATGCAGTTAAGTTAGTTAGGTTCAACTTTCCCTTAGCCCTATTGATTTTAGCTATACCTGCCTCTGATATATCTACTGCATCAACTTCGTGTCCTAAATTCGCTAGAAAGATAGCATGCCGTCCATCTCCACAGCCTAGATCTAGAACTTTCGAGTTTTCTTTTAACCTTTTACTAACATCAACTACTTCAATACTTGGCTTGCCGAATGTTTCAACCTCATCGTTTAGATAAGATTTTTCCCAAAATGGTTCCATTAAATATCCTCCAAATACTTACTTTTATACCTTAAATTATATCATCTCTTATTAATTAGAATTGCTCATTTTATAAGTAATGGAGGTGTATATCATATACAAAATTAGTTAAGTCGGGTAAGTTAGGGGCATCACTGCCCCCGCCTCCCCTAAGAACCGTGCGAGTCCCTTTCAAGACACATCGGCTCAAGCCTCCCATTGCAGGTCCATTTGCTGTCGTATCTTCATCACATACCATAACGGTAAGTTAAAACGTACGCCGACGCTCCAAGTGGAGGTATACATAACAGTACGTTTCTTTCGTCAGAAGATAGCCACAACCTTATGTTCCTACGAGAGACCAACGAGAAGTAGGCTCCCTTTCGGGCCTATCATGGGTTTGTCCGTAAGGACGATAGTATCCGTCCAGTTATACAGTTTCCTGCTTTCCTGTTCTCTTTCGAGGTAACGGCATTCGCTTTCTCTCGTATCCTTTACCCTCTATCACATCGTTTGACTTTACAGTCATCCTACTGTTTACACAGATGACAAAGGGCTTACCAAGTTCCGCATCTTATAGATACGACGAGGTTAGGTGGGTTCTTTACTCCGGGCAAGATACGGGACGCCTCACAGCAGCATTATGAATCTGCTTTTCCTCTTGCCAATACCCAAGCAAATCTGTGCACTATCCTGAGCTAATCCTGACGAAGCTTACAAACCTTCACTAATGTTCACCATACTCATCTTCCCCTAGCAGTGTTCCGAGTCGTGCACTGACTCTCTGTTTCCGCATTTCCGCATGCAACCCACGAGCCCGTTACCAGGCCCGCAGTTTTGGACGGGGATAGTTTTTGCGTCTAAACCAGTGGCGTAAACCACACTATATAAAAGCGACTTCTTGTCGCACCATAATCACGATTCTCGGCACAAAAAAGAAGATGCATAATGCACCTTCTTTTTTATTGAAGTAATATATGTAGTTTATTTCTCGTTGAACGTTGCTTTATAAACAATGCTACAATTCCTAAAACAAATGCCACTATAAATAGACTGTACGGAATAGCATAGAATGGCTCATAGAAGGGAATTTGCTTATAACTAAACTCTGCATACCAATTTTGATTTTCAATTCCAGCATCCCATTCTCTTTCATCCCCATACTCAATCACCTGATTCATTTTACTATATACTTCAGGAAACTGAGTCTCTTTGAATCTCTTAGGACTTCCCTCTGGCTTTTTATATAAAGCAAAATCTTCAATTTTTAATCCTTTTACAGTCGTATTAACAATCCTTTCTTGCTCAGTTTGAGACAAAGACCTATTTCCTAAATTATCAATAATGTTTTGGATTGTCGAAAGTGCTTTATCGTTCTTTGAAGAAATCATTTGATCTCTTGTAACAAGTGCTGCTAAAAAGATAAACCCTACAACAAGAAGAACAACAGAACAGCGAAATAGCTTTTTGACAATCGTACTTTGTTCCTTAAACAAACTAAATAGTCCCTTGGTAATCAATTTTTCGTCACCGAATCTATTCAATGCAATTTCTATGGCTTCCTTTTCGGATTTACCTTCTAACTTTAAATCTTCCACTGTCTCAATTAAATGTGTCCGCATTTCTTCTTTCATTTCTTCAGCTTCTTTGCTACTAACATCGGAGTAAATCGAATCTACAAATTGATTGATTTTCTTCATTCTCTTTCATTCCTTTCTAAAAATGAATCCATCATCTTCTTTACAAATTGCCATTCCAAACGCTTTTCTTCAAAACCTTGTTCACCTAAGGATGTGAGTTTATAATACTTTCTTCTGCCTCCTGGTCCTTGCTCATTCCCCCAGTAGGATTGGATCCATTTATTCTTTTCTAAACGCTTTAGAGATAGATAAAGTGTTCCTTCTTTTAATTCAAATTGGTTATCACTTTTCTCTCGAACCAATTTTGCTAATTCATACCCATACATATCCCTAAGATCTAGAAGGGAAAGGATTAAGGTATCAATATGTCCTTTAAGTACTTCCTTATTAATTTCCATATTTTACACCTCTCTATTTAAAATATAATTTATAATACCTAATAATGCAAGGTATTATTTTTTTAGAAAGGTATATGAATACAATATTCACTTCTAGTTTAGTCGGGTAGGCGGGCACTCTCACGAGCGCCCGCCCCCCTAAGAACCGTACGTGACAGATTTCCCGTCATACGGCTCAAGCCTTCTTTTTATCCAAACAACTTCTTTATTTAATACACGGTACATGTACTAATTTAGCAACTTTGCCTGTAGAAACTTCTAAGTGTTGTACAGTAACTTTTTCGCCATTTTGTAGAGTGTGTTTACATAATGTGCAACGGTAACCTTGTTTCCTTGCGAGTTTTATCCTATCTAGCGTATTTTCGCTATTGAAGACCTTACGGTCTCGCTTTTCCCAATATCCTTTTAGGTTCGGATCATCTGGACTGTTTTTATAGGCTACCATCACATGTCGTTCTATTTTAATCCAGGCCATCTTCAACAATTGAATATTAGTAGGTGGACAGGTGAGAGTCCATTTATCATTTCCACCGTGGTTGGGCTTCTTAAAATAACGCCTGGTAATCCATTTCCACGATTTTTTTGGATGTAATTGTTTAAGATGTTTGATTAATTTAGAGAAAACATAATAGTCCATATAACTAAACGTCTTTTGGAAACGACATGTTTCCAATACTGTCCGTAACCTCTAATAATAGGGTTTAAGACACGTATAATTTCTTTTACTGGTCGTCCTCTCATTACTGTGAACGTATCTTTTATCTTGTTTTTAGCTTTTTTGATACTGTCTTTGCTAGGTTTGATCAATAACTTCTTTCCTTGTCCTGTGTTGTATTGACGCAGCGAGAAGCCAAGAAAATCGAACCCATTCTCGATATGTGTAACCCTAGTTTTATCCGTGCTGAGTGTAATTCCTCGTTTTTGTAAATAAGGAATTAGGTTTTGATACATACTTTCAGCTTGTTCCTTCGTTTCTGTTACGATGACGAAGTCATCTGCGTAGAGAACACGTCCTATCTTACACTTGGGGTCGATTTTATATCCTCCGTTTGGTTTGTATGTCTTTTATAGATAATACCAATCTCTTTTCCATACCGCATAAGGCGATATTGGCTAGGAGGGACACAATGCCTCCTTGCGGAGTTCCTTCCTTTGTTGGACGGAGCATATCCTGCTCTATGTATCCCATCTTGAGCCACCTTTTGATAAGAGGGGTTCCTGGAAACGTAGATATTTGTTCTACTATCCAATCATGTTTGAGGTGGTCAAAACATCCTAAGAAATCCCCCTCAAAAACCCACTTTTTCTTACTGTTGGTGTTAAGCTTGTTAAAGAGATTACTTATAGCATCGTGTGTGCTTCGTTTAGGACGAAAACCATAGGCGGTAGACTCGAATCTGCCTTCCCATTGCGGTTCGAGTGCATTCTTCACGACATTTTGGTACACTCGATCTCGCATTGTCGGAATACCGAGAGGTCTTAGTTTTCCATTTTTCTTAGGAATAAACATTCGCTTCGCTGGCTTTGGGCGATGCTGAAAGACATTACATTTAACTAATTGTTGATAAAGTTTGATACGTTCGTTTGGATTTGAGGCCGTGTAGCCGTCTACTCCAGGTGTTCGCTTACCGTTATTTTGTTGTGTCACTCTGCGAATAGAAAGTAGTAGATTTGCTTTACTCCGAAGGAGTAAGCGTTGAAGCTTCCTTACTTTCCTTTGTTGATTCTGTTGTTCGGCACGATAAATTCTTTGTCGTAACTTCGTTACATATTTTTGTACAGTATTCCAATCAATAGAGTACCAACCTTTATGCGAGACGTGCGCCGACGCTCGTGGAGAGGTATTCATAACAGCACGCTCCTTGTCGTTAAAAGATAGCCACAAATTTATTTTCGTGTTGAAGACCCATGAGAAGTAGGCGCTCTTTCGAGCCTGTCATTGTCTATAAAGACGACAGTATCCGTCCAGTTATACAACGTTTCTGCTTTCCTGTCCCTTTTCAGGGTAACGGCTTTCGCTTTTTCTCATATCCCATACCCTCTGCCACATCGTTTGACTTTGCAGTCATCCTACTGCTTATGCAGATGACATAGGGCTTACCAAGTTCCACATTCTACAGATGCGATAGGGGGAGGTAGGTTCTTTACTCCGGGTAAGATGCGGGACGCATCAGAGTAGCCTTATGATTCTACTTTTCCTCTTACCAAGACCCAAGCCAATCTATGCATTATCTTGGGCTAAGAGTAACGAAGCTTACAAACCTTCACTTTCGTTTACCATACCTATCTTCTCCTAGCAGTATTCTGGACCATGCATTTGTCCTCTGTTTCCGCATTTCCTCATGCAACCGACAGACTCGTTACCAAGAATGCCGTTTTGGATGGAGATCATCTCCGCGTCTAGATGAGTAGCGTTAGCTACACTGTAAGAAAGCGACTTCTTGTCGCACCATAAACACTCTTTCCGGAAGACACACCAAAAAAGAACCCTTGTCGCAGAACGGTTCCGCCGAGGGTTCTTTTTCCGGAGTATGCAGCTTTTTATACATCCTTGATATGACTACGTTTTCTCGATACCCCAGTGGAAGGTGAATGCATAAAAAGTCTGCACTATATATATATGTTAGTCCCTATAAAAATAGTCCTTATAGAGAATTATGCTATATTTTTTGAGAAAAGATTCCACATTAAGTTTCCTTTATAAGAAAGGTCTAGATGAATCAATACTGTATTCTAATAGCATTTTTATAGCGTTTTCTGGTAATTGATTAGATTTCTCAATTATTGTTGGTGTCTGACCATTTCCGGTGAAATTATAGGAAACAAAAACTAATTTTTTTTCGTCTTCCCCAGGAAAGTTTAACTCCGTAGGTAATCTAGATTCCTGGGGGCTAATGTTTTCCTTAAATGTTGTGGACTTCTTATTTATAAGTATTTCGTAAAATTCACCGTTGTAAATGAATCCAATTGCCGGTGTATTACCATTGCTCATTAACAGAACCTCCTGATTTTGGTATAAATACAAATGTACTTATATAGTATGATTTAGAAAGAGATATGGTATTCAATTTATAATCAAACAAATGTCATAACAGCATCCCTTAATTTTTACGAAAAGGTTTATGTATTTTAGATTACTCTAAAAGAAGGCCATTTTTAAAAGGATTTTAGGTTTATAAGTCAAAATAGTTAACATGAACTTATAAAGCGATTGAAGGGTGTAGAAAGGGAGGGGCAAAAAACGGAGGATAGAAGATACTGATTTTATAATCCCAATTATTCTTTTTTTGTAATTAACGAAGTTGTCATTCCACCTATAAAAATTGTCGAACATGAAAAAAGAAACGTTTTAGGTCCTAATAAAGGAAGAGCTGCTGTTATGATAAAACCATCTATAATTAAAATAACCATCCCTATGTTTAAGGAAAAAGCTTTTGATATAAGTTGTGCTAATAAATCTGTTCCTCCAGTGCTTGTCTCGTATCGAAGCATAAGACCAATCCCCGTTCCAATACATACTCCTCCAAAGATCACACTAGGAAAAACAGAGAGTTGAAACTGGTCTTTAATAGGCTCTAGCCAATCAATCAATAAAGAAGAAATAACTAACCCATAAAAACTATTATAAAAATAAGTTCTTTCATAAACCCAAGCAAACCAACATAATGGAAAACCCAAAATAATCATCGTTACACCTGTAGGAAATTCAAAATAATAGTGAAGGATGAGAGCAATTCCAATTGTCCCTCCATCCAACAAATAATGAGGAACTAAAAATCCATTAATTCCTATACTTAATAATAAGCTTCCGACAAGAACAACCGGTATTTTTCGAAACATACTAATCACCTTTTTAATTAATTTATCTCTTACTATATGTATAAGCTTTAGCTACCTGTCATGAATGTTTTTTCTTTTTATGTAAATGAATAAAAGTTTATCTTTTAAGCAAACTACTCAAGATGGATAAATCATCATACTATAGCAAACTCTTAAAAAGCAGAAAAACTTTCTTCCAACCGATGGGAGTTTTTCTGCTTTTTAAACTGTGTATCGTATACATGTTTAGTTCACATAATCAGCATTATCAGAAATCCTATTAACAATTCTAAAATCTCCCCCTTTTTAGTCTGTATAGTCTTACTATAATAACCTCATAATAAATAATAAAAAGGATCTTTGATTTTAAACCATACAGCACAAATAGTTAATTATATTGAGTTAAATGTAAGATGAAAAAAGATCTTGGTTTTCATAAACTAGATTAACCTTAACTAAAAAGTAATTATTAATTGATTTTGGAGTGAGAAATAATCATGCCTTTTATTGAAATAGACACTAATAAATACTTGTATTATGAAGAGCGTGGACAGGGTATGCCAGTCATCTTTATTCATCCACCTGGCATGGGAAATAAAGTCTTCCATTATCAATACGATTTATCCAAGCATATGAGAGTCATCTTTCCAGATTTAAGTGGTCATGGACGAAGTCCTAAAGCTGAACAAACTGTATCAATTTCCTTCTATGCAAACGAAGTATTGCGTTTTATGGATGCGCTGCATTTAGACAAGGCTATCATATGTGGTTATTCTGCTGGCTGTCTAATTGCTCAAGAGCTGGCTATTTATCATCCCGATAGAATCGAATTATTAGTTTTCTCAGGAACTTACCCTATAGTAAGAGATATACCTGGACAACTATTACATAAAATAGGAATGTATATGGTAAAAGAACACCTAAACATATTAATAAAAAGCCTTTCTATAAGTCATACTCGGGACAAGACACTAAGAAAGAGCCTAGTTAGTTATATGAAAAAAGCAGATCACGAATCATGGTATCAGTACTATAATCATTCATTACACTATAACTGTTTAGACAAACTTCATCATTTAACTATGCCTTTGTTGTTTATATATGGTGGGAAAAAGGATTGGACTACCCACTATATGAAAGAGTATAAAAATAAATGTAAGCATGCTGAATTCTTTGTTTTACCACAACAGGGTCACCAACTGCCTACAAAAAAGTGGGTTCAATTTAATGAGCTAATTACAGGATTTGTCTTAAATAAATCCAGTTATAAAACAAAAAGAGACTTAAGCAATGAATAATTTTAAAATCTCATATGTATAAAACTCGATGATAAACTACAGGAGATCGGTAAGTTTGTTTAACTCATTAGCCTAAATACATATTTTATAACTGAAAATGCGGAGATTAGGGACTTTTTTCCTTAAGTGCTTTATCTTATCGTTATTAGTAGAAGCCTTCGCTATAGCAACTGCTTTAACCAATTATTAAAGCAAGTACAGAATCGAGACATTATTAGCTAATGAAAATGCTTCATTTACGTATTTGGGCATAATACTTTTTTGATTTTCGGTTCATTACTTTTAGAGAACCAAAGACTTTCTCAACGATAATACTTGTCAAGCTACCAATAAAGAGGCTTCGGATAATATCAGAGGGATAATGATGCCCTACCCAAATCCTTGAGAATCCTGTTAAAAAGGACAATATCCACATAACTGACCCAAGAAGACGTTCACGTAGAAAAATAGAAGTGGATACCGCAGTTGTAAGCAACGTATGTATACTTAAAAATGCGGAGTTCATCTTTGAAGGAATAAGGATGCCGACACGACGCTTCATAAATGGACGAGGCTTAAAATAAAAACATTGAATTAACATGTTAATCAACAACGTAAAAGTCGAAGAGATGACGGCATATACGGTCACTTTTCTTTGTGAATAGCCTCGAAACCACATCAACATTAATACAAAAACGAATAGATAACGTATCTTATTTGAAATCAATATCATCAGCATATCTAATATAGAATAGCGACCAGCCAGTTGATTAATTCTCCTGAATATTTTATAATCCATCCCGATTTTCTCCTTCAATTTTAGATAGACAGACTCTTCTTTCCTAACGAAGAACCCCTTACATGATTAATGCTCTTATGATTGTAAGAAAGGAACCAAAAATAACTATTAAGTCATTTCGTATAATGGAGAGAGAAGCATAGATGAAACCTCCTTAATCTATAAGGAGGCCTCTCTTTTTAAAACACAAAAAATTGCTTTGTTATATCTCATCATTTTTATTTAACGATTGTTAGGGAATACTCTTTTAACGGTTTCAGTAAAATCTTCAAATAGGCCATTTCTTGTCGAACCTTCATTAATTCGATTTCCGTACCCTTCCATACGATTCACAAAATCAGGATCGGATGACACATACACATTTCGAATATCTTTATCTGTAGCTTTTACTTGATCTGAAATCTTCTTTTTTAAACGGTCGGTTACCTCTCCGTTTGCTCCATTCTTTAAAACAACAGCCACGTATGCATTTCGGTTTGTAACAATCACATTTGCCGTGTCTACTTCATTTAATTTAACAATACGATCCGCAGCCTTATCAGCTACCTCTAATCGTGTCTGGTTATTATTATCTACATTATTATTCTGATCACCGTCGGGTTGAAATCCCACGTCTCGCAGATCATTGTTGTCACGAGTATTTTGTGCTTTTTGTTCAGACGGTTCTTCAGTTGGATCAGGCTCAGCTTCATCCTTTTTATCATTACAACCAAAAAGAAACCCTACTGATAAAATAGTTGATAAGAGTCCCAATACATATTTTTTTGTCTTCATTCCTTTTTCACTCCTTCTAATAGTCATATATGTATTAAGATTTACATTGTTTTTTAAAATAATTACAGGAAATACCTTGAAAATCCAAGTAGGAATAAACTTTTGTATATTGAGCAAACTACTCATGATAGTAAAGTTTCACTCTTGAAAGTTTGATACGTAACAGAAAAAACCACTGATTAGTGGTTTTTTCTGTTTTTCATTTAAATTTTTTCAAGAGACGGTTATGTAGCTTTGAAAGGATAAGTAAAGCAAGAATTGTACCAACTAAGGTAAGCGACATATCCCATTGTGCATCCCAAATGTCGCCTTGCATACCTAAAAAGCTTTTAGTTATTTTTCCTTCCCTTGTTATTTTAGAGGATAACCATTCGATGATTTCGTACAAGGAAGCGATCGCAAGTGAAATACTTGTAGCAATGACCAATAACCAATAACCTTTGGTTATTGGTGTTTTCCGTAATAATATTTCTCTTATTACAATTACAAACAAGCCTTTTAGAAAATGTCCAAAACGATCGTAGTGATTTCGATTAAAATGAAAGATATCTTTTGCCCAATTAAAAAGGGGTACTTTTGAATATGTATAATGACCGCCAACAAACATCATAATGGCTAGAATTGTAATAATAATATAAGAGAGATTAGTGAGGCGAAATTTATTGTATGTTGCAAGGACAATCATTAGTCCGATAACGGCAGGGCTAACCTCCAATATCCATATCAAGTACCCGGCAGGCTTGATAACTGACCAGATAAAAACTGCAGTAACAACCAATAGTAAAAATAGATGAAGTGTTTTGTTTTTGTCTCTTCTCAATTTTTTCACTCCTACAGAGAGAGTTTTTACTTACAGTATTTGAAAAAAATAATTCTATATACAGAGTACTTAGAGCTATTTTCCTTAGAGATGTAGCTACACCGCCTCCAATAATGAATATTTCACACCATCTCATCTTGACAATATTGCATCATCTTTTAGTAGTTGCTGATATTAATTTTACCATGGTTGCAACAATTCAATAAGGATTTCTACTTTCTTATATCCTTTTATGGAGATTGGAAAATCCATTTTATATTATATTAAGTTCTGATATGAAATTTATCCACACTTAAATGGTATAAGAAGCTGAATTAGTTATTGACCATTTGTTGTCGATTGAGAGCTTTGGCTCTTCATTTATATTTCTTATTTGACTATCCCATACCAGCGAGAGATTATCATATTTTGAAGTATGATATCCACCACGCCACTGTGCTGATCATACTATAAGACAAGCAGTTTCATCATCGATCCCGGATAGAAGCAACTATGACGGCAATGGAAACTTTTTGTCCAATGTTATTTCCCTGATCACGATCTAATCATCATGCAATATCATCCTTACATTAAAATTTACTGTAACGTATTTTGCGCATCTATTGAGGATTCTCTTTCTCACCTTTTTCACACTAGCAAATCATTCATTCTTTTGCACCAATTAATTCCTTATAAAAAATTAATACATCATAATTGTCTTTTTCGAAAAGTCATCAAACTATCATCTGTTGATTTAAACTCAGTAGTAGTCATGCTAACAAAGCCGTATTTAATAAGTTTCATAAGGCCAGAAAAATATCATATAAATCATCGGAGTAATAACGATCATTGAATTATGTCCATCTTTTATGTATTACGGAGAAATAAATAAAGAAAGCAAATGAGATCCTATATAAATAATGTTTGCTAAAATACTTATGTACGTTAAAAAATGCTGGAATTAAACAAATTCCACTTAACATTAATATTGAAAGCTACTTTGATAAACTATAATATTAGTATAATCTGGAGGTACTTTTCTATGAATTTAAAATTCTCCACTCTAATTGTTTACTAGTTCCACTTTTCCAGCTAAGTCTATTATCAATATATTGGTTTTAGCTATCATGAGCAAATTGACCTGTGAGTCAGCAAATATTCTGGATATTATCATACAGTTTGAATCAGTACTTATGTTAAATAGGTCTCTTTATATCAAGGATTCGAGTCACCGACGCTAGGTACTATATTGTAGATCATGAAATTATTTTCTCTTATTATTGGATTTTCCACTTTATCTTCTAAGTTATTGAGTACATACTACTATTCTCTACCTTCCTTACTCTTGTTTTTTCTTTACAAAGTATTGCACCATCGATCAGAACTGATTTATATTTAATTGGTGTTATGTTTAATGAAAGGATCATCTATTCCTCAATCTGTATATTATTTAAACTCTTTTATCAGATCACCGTGCTCGCCTCATTGATATTAACATCGAGTACTACTAATAATAAGTAGGATTAGATCATGTGTTAAACAGTTTTTTACCAAAGTAGATTGTCATTGCAATGAGTGCAGTTTGCTCGTTTGAAATGGTGTTCTATCATTTCTTATCTCTTATGGTCGTGCATTATTCCATACCCGATCGGGATCACGCAAGCATCTTGACTATCATAATAAAGTATCATCAATGATTATCCTCAATTTCTCAATTGAGAATAAAGCCGTATTAATACCTTATTGGTGTTTCATTACCGTTCATAGTGAATATTATTGGTAAAAGGCTCAATTTAGGACTAGTGAGATCTTATGAAATACGGCTTTACGCTATCGCCATTATGGTTCTATCAGCGATTATATCAACTGATAAAACTCTTTATAAAACAGAAGCACATGCAGTAGAAATGTAGTATTAAGTAATGGAAATGTATTAATAAAAGATAAAGCTGCATCTAGTAACTATGCAGTTGATCCTGAAAAGTACCATACTAGTTTATATCTAAGAGAGTATACAAGGCTGCTTAATAAGGGATTTTACTTATCATCTTGAATAGATAAGTAAAGATTTAGTAATATAACATTTCATATTCCATTATACATTCAACTATCTTTAAAATAACGGACGGATAGAATGAAAATACTTCTATCATGGCTTATTCAGCTGCTTCTTCATTATAATGATAACTGTATGTTTTCCGTTCTAACTGATAACGGGTATCAGGAAAACATTTATATTTAGGAAACTATCCTATAAAAATATATCAATGAAAACGACTTATTATATTCTCCACATCCACCGTCGTTATATCTCTTTTTCCTTACTAAAGGTAGGCAATGAGAACAGGAATAAGTATCTAAAATGGCATTCCACCTTCCTCTAATTAATTCATGTCCTATTATGGCTTATCAATTGCTTCTTATCCAAACTGATAGGGTACCTGATTCATGCTGTAATGAGAGTCACTCCTTCACGAAATTGTAAAAATTTAGATATCTGATGAATTGTTTCGAACTTAATGCCATCAATTTACAACTGGTTTTCTTCGTGAATCTTACTTTTAAGGTGCTTTATCCAAAATGTTTACTATCCGGATTGCATTCGAGCGGTAGATGAATGAAGGCCTCGAACGTAGGGGAACAGACAAGGAATGCTTTTAAAAGAATACATAGTCACAATAAGACTTAAACTTCATGGTTGTAATCAGTTAATATAATCGTTATCTGCAGCACTAGCTAGCGTCCGGATTACTATGAGCCAAGATTTATAGATGGAAGCAGAGGTGCTTGACTAGGACATGGTGTCTGCGCTAGCGCACTTACTCGAAGTACTTTCTACGTATGTAAAGAAAAGAGCATCCGAAACTAAGGCTCTACCCATATAGTTCTCTATTCATGTTGTACATACCATAATCATACTGTGTACCACGTGTAAATTCAAAGTTGTCAACATCATGGAAACCCTTGTTGAACCGAAAAACTAGTAAGGAATGACAATGTGTACAGTTAGAACATCTCCAGCTATGATCTATAATAATCCGTGAACGGTAGAGCAGGTAATATGAGACTTTTACCAAGGGTAAGGGACGAAAGAAGATTGTAGATAAACAGCCGATTCATGCAGCAAGTCCGTAAAATTCAAATCCTGTAACAGCATATCATGTAACTTGCACACTTCCGTTGTGGAGATTGGTAAAACTCACTGTTTAACGTTTCATATTATGATCACGTCTAATAGGGGCTGACGTGAGCATCGTCATAGTAAAAAGCAAAAATGGCTGATCGCTCTTTGAATATTGTTTAATACATATTCTTTGTTTCATACTTCCATCCTCTGTGATTCTCAAAACTAATGATTCATCTTAGCATCTTAATAATAGTATATCCCCATTTAATAACCCTCGAAAAACTAAGATGCAGCTTTTAACAAATGAAAGGAATAGGGGGGACTGTATTGCCTATATAATGAGATCAGTATGATAAAAACACCAATGCTACTGGCTAGGAAGATTAGCTTTATACTATATCAGTTTACTACAAAATGCATTATCTTGAGATAAGGAGTATCTGATAAAGAAGTTTCTTATTAAAAACAATAACAGTCTACAGCAGTAGATTATTGTAGGCTATGTTACTTTTCTTTTATATTAACAAAATTATTTACACGAAGAAAAGCAGATAACAAAAATACAAATTATGTTGTACAAGGTTTTTCATTCGCTATTATCTTCTTTATTATGCTTCTAGTTACAAAAACCTTCACTTAAAAAGAACAGATTGTCTAAATATTTTCAATCGATTAAGGAGCTTTTCAAATGAGTAATCAAGAAAAAACTAATAATAAAAAAATATAATTTTAGGTATTATATATGCTCTAATTGTAATATCTGTATATGCATTTAACTTACCTCTACAGATAGTTTTGTCTATACTTACTCTTGTCATAATATTTGAACTTGTAACTTCAATAAAAGAAGGTAACAAAGCTAAGAATGTTGTAAACAGTATTACTAATAGAGTTTTTATTTATATACTATTAAGTTTAACTAAGAAATTTAACACTCTTAATATATCCCTGAATTAGCAATTGTATAAACGGTAATAATGGATATAAATCAAAAACTAAAGGATGATACCATGATTTTTATCTATAATGATTATGGTGGAACACATACCACTTCTATGGCAGCAGCTTACCATTTAAAAAAATTACCTACTAGTCGAACACTGACTAAAGATGAAATATTAAATATTGACTATTTCAATAAATTAAATCATTCTGATATGGGGAAAATTATTTTTCATGGGGTCGATACAGAGGGGAATTCCGTTTATACAATTGGTCGAAAGTCCTCCAAACTTGTTGTTCCAGCTTTAAAAAATTTAAGTCTATTATTACAAGAAAAATATCAAATTCATGAAAAAATAGTTTTTTCAAATACATCACCTACTGTTCCATTTGCTATGACAATGGGAGGATTCTTGTCCAGAGAGCTAAAAATTGACTTCATCGGTGTACCGTTATTAGTTGTTGGTGCCAAACAATGTTGTCATAATATTCTGGAATTGGTTGAACACACGAAACAAATAGGAAAGTCAACGAATTCAAAAGTAATTGTATTAGAAAATAAACGATTTAAGTAATCATTGAAAGGCTCTCGAATTTCTTTTAAATTAGAGAGCTTTTACTTCTTATAAGACCCGTCACACTAATTAAAAATAAATATGGTACATCTTTGTGTTTTATTATTTAAGCCTCTATATCAATGGGAGAAGTAATCTTGTCTTTATATAGATCAAAATACAGTGGCCTATTTCTAGGTACCTTTTGTGTTTTATTATGGGAAATTTATTACCACAATAATATAGTGCGCTTATTTTATAAAAAAACTTTCTAACTTTAGAAACTGTGTACTCTATATATTTTTAGTTACCATAATGTACTTTATCAGAAGCAAAATAAGTTTTATGAAAAATAATCATATTTTATGTTTCATTTTCGATCAAAGGGGTAAAGTATTATGATGGATTGGAATTTTACAAGAAACAGTCTTTTTAGATCTGTTTCTTTTTTTATTTAAGATTATAAAACGAATAATAAATAGCAAATTGAGCAAAATACTCAAGACGCCGTGAGGTATCAGTCCTTTGGTTGAATAAATGTAGCAGAAAAAACTACCTTCCTCCTAACTCTAAGGTAGTTTTTTCTGTTTTTAGCCTGCATATGGCATACATGTTTAGTTAACATAATCACTCTTTCCGATACACATATAAAAAGAGAACCCTTAGTAAGCAAGGATTCTTCAAGAGGTCCTCTTTATCGTTTATACAGCTTTTTATACATCCTTGATATGAAAGGCTTTCTCAGAGGAATAGATAAAGAAAGAATGTATAAAAAAGCTGTCTTTTATACATATGCTTGTAATGGAAAAGATAGTATTTATAGCAAAAATTCGATATGAATTAATATGAAATAAATTCCATATTAATTTTCCCTTATAACCTACCTCCCCTGATGACCCGAGGTAGTTTTCTATTTGTTCATTGTAAGACATACTTTTTTAAATATATATTTGTGTAATCATTATCTTTAAACAGACGTAGGGATTTGCGAGAAGATACACATATAATAAAGACAAAAAACACATCTCTAAGAGATGTGTTTTTTGTTTCAATTTTCACTTTATAACTCCATGCATAAAGTAAGCAAATTGATAACCATTGAGTACATACTAGCATAATGAAAAAGTAGTGGCAAATCGTAGATGGCAGCTTTTTATTTTAAAAAATAAGTAGGAAGGCTTCCTTCCAGCCCTTCCTACTTATTGACATTAAACCAGCCTTTTCGTTTAAACCAAAGAATCATACCGATTGTCATTAAAGCCATAATTCCTAAAACAATATAATATCCGTAGTGCCAGTGAAGTTCAGGCATATGATCAAAGTTCATCCCATATAACCCTACGACAAAGGTAAGGGGGATGAAAATAGAGGAGATAATTGTTAATGTCATCATTATAGAGTTCATCCGATTGGCGTTAAGTGAAAGGTAATTATCTCTCATATCTGATGTCATATCTCGATTGGCTTCCACCATGCTTGTTAATTTTATTAAGTGATCATAGATGTCATTGAAATAGGCTTTCTGCTCCGCAGGTATATTTAAACGTTCGGAATTAATAATTCGATATAACAGATCACGCATAGGAAGAATGGTTTTTCTAAGCTTTAATAAATCACTTCGGATATCAAAAACATCATTCATTAATAAAGCAATTGATTTTTTGGCATCTCTGCTTTCAATTGCATTTAATTTATCCTCAATTTCATACACAATTGGGAAGTAATCATCTACTAATTGGTCTAGAACCGCATAAGCAATATAGGACACTCCTTTATTAAATCCACTAGGGTGCTGTAAAAGGCGTTGTCGTACTGTTTCAATACTGAGTACCGGTTTAAAGTGAAAGGTCACTAGATAATTTTCCCCAATAAATAAGTCTACTTCTTCAACATCTAACGTGTTGCTATTTAAATAATGAAGCACTAAAAAGCTGTAACCTTCATAATAATCAAGTTTAGGACGTTGTAATAGATGAAGACAATCTTCGATAGCTAAAGGGTGAAAGTGGAAAAACGTCTCTAACACTTTTGCTTCCTCTTCAGATGGAGAGGCAAGATCTATCCAGAACCACTTAATTGAAGGGTCAGATAAGTAATCAAGGGGGACATCTTCTTTGACGTGTAAGTCTTGTGTAATAGCGATTATTCGAATCATGATGCTGCTCCTCCATGTGATTAATCATTCTCTATTTATAGTATGTTACATAAAATAAACGATTAACCCCACTGCTAACAAGGTAATAAAATCTTTCTGATATTTTCTTCTCTTTTCTTCATCTGTATCTTTATTTTTTCTAAAATATTTATCTATAAAGATAATAAAACAAAGGAGGAGGAAACTAAGGATGATATCCAGTATTAAGTAATGAAAGAAATGATCTATAGTAATAAATGACATAGTAATTCTCCTTATTTCTCACTTTGATGTGAGAATTCTCAATAAGTATCTCTGCGTATTTTAATCAGGTACAAAAAGTACTAAAATTAATTTAGCTGGCTAATAGCACATAGGATAAAAAAGAAAGAATTGATTTCTTATTGTTTTTTTTATCCTGATGTCTATAATTAAAACGTAAAAAACAACTTATTATATACTAAAACGTTCTATATGTCCTGAATTTTTGGAAGAAAGAGGATTATTGGTCTTAAAAAAGGTATAGTCCAAGAAGAATATAAACCAATAAGTTGGGAGAGAAAGTAAATAATAAAACGTAACTATATATAAGAAAAGAAATGGTAGTAGGAGATCTTTATGAAATACGCAAAAATTTTTACTGACAATCGAATTCGAAATGCAACGTTGATTGTATTGCTTATTTGTATGAGTATAGCTTGGCTATTTGATAGCGATTACTGGTACAATATAGCTGTTCTTATGGTTTCAGTATCTTTTCTCTTACATGGTGTAAATGATTATATCGTCCGAAAGAACAAAACACAGGGAACTGTTATTATACTATTGAGTGTTCTTTTTACTCTATATAATTTACTAAGAATCTTTTTTTTCTAATGAAAATAAGAATCTTATACCTGCAAGGAACGAGGAATTTTTATGTTTAAGAGAATAGTAAAATGTTATGATTACAAATTTATTGTAGCCTTAATTATTCTAAGTCTCATCGGCTTAGTCATGGTTTACAGTGCTAGTATGGTAACGGCTGTTAGTCGTTACGGTGTTGAAGGGGATTATTTTTATCAAAAGCAAAAACTTGCTCTGATAGCAGGCTTTTTCTTCTTCTGTATTGCTGCCTTTATTCCTTATAAAATTTATCGAGAGAAAAAAATATTAAAAATCTTATTAGTAACAGTGATATCGCTTCTTACCTTGGTCCTTATTTTTGGACATACGGCAGGAAATGCACAAAGTTGGCTTATACTGGGACCGGTTAGAATACAACCACTAGAATTTACGAAACTAACAATCATTGTATATTTATCGGCTGTTTTTGCGAATAAACAAGAGTATATCAATGATTTAAAGCGCTCTATTATTCCGCCTATCCTTATTGTGTTGTTTATTTGTTTCTTAATTGCTTTACAACCCGATTACGGTGGGATTTTACTTATTTTAGGCACAGTTGCAGCTATTGTCTTATGTTCAGGTATCTCTGGAAAATCAATGCTAAAGATTGCCTTACTAGGAGTAGTAGGCATCCTTATTATGTTAGTCGTTCTATTAATAACGGGACATATCGACACCGTATTTTCACCTGTTCGTTTAGCTCGTTTTACAGGTTATCTACATCCTTTTGAAAACCAACAAGGAAATGGATACCAACTGGTTAATTCCTACTTGGCTATAGGGAGTGGCGGACTCTCAGGGATGGGATTAGGACAAAGTGTTCAAAAGGCAGGTTATCTTCCTGAATCCCATACAGATTTTATTATGGCAATTATTGCTGAGGAGTTAGGTTTTTGGGGAGTTCTGCTTGTATTAGGGTTACTATTTTTTGTTATTTTGCAAGGCTTAAAAATAGCAAGAAGATGCAACGATCCTTTTGGGGCACTACTAGCTATCGGTATTTCGGTCATGATTGGCATTCAAGCATTTGTTAACCTTGGAGCAGTAACGGGACTTCTTCCTATCACAGGTGTAACATTACCTTTTGTAAGTTATGGTGGTTCTTCTCTTACATTGCTTCTGTTTGCTGTAGGAGTACTAGCGAATATATCCATGTTTAATAAATATGAAAAGAAATATAAAAATAAAGTAAAAGATCCAAAGGAATTGAAAAGCGTTTAATGACTTACTTGAATGACCTTTCTATAAAAATTATTGAGGATAAAATAAAATTATAAACCAAAGACACTGGTTAAGACCCAGTGTCTTTGGTTTATGTAAGGAGGTTAAGTTTGTAGTTTTGCTAAAGAAATTCAAAGGTCTATTAGAAATCCTCTATGTACGATTCATATACTTTCTTAAAAATCTTTATTTAAAGGATAAAAATTATTTCTTATTTCCTTCGAAAAAACTGCAAGGTGCTATAAACAATCCATAGAAAACAGGCCACAATAACTTGTTTTTCTATCCACAGAATAATTGTCCATAGTATCATTAAAATTAAAATAGGAATAGATAACTTTAACTTTCTTATCATTCACACCTTCCCTTTCTTCACTATTTTCCTATCTATATTCATGAAAACGTAGTGGATTGCCTTTTTTGTGCAAAAAAAAGACGCCTATTATGGCGCCTATATCCAACGAAATAGTTTGGAAAAGGGGAAAAGTGTTAACTTTAAGAATTAACATGATCTTATTTAGTTCTTACCCTTTTTTAAAAGAAAAAAACATACATTATAAGTAAAACAAATAAGCTACTTAAATTCTCTATTCCATTTATTGATCCTCTGGATCTACCTCAAGACTTTCAACTTCATCATTCTTTTTTACTTCTAATCGCACGACTTTATTTTTACTATCTCCCGATATATTGTCGTTATCTTGCTCAAAGTCTTTAGATTTTTTATAAGTTTTTTTTCCACTAGACACTTCTATTGTTACGTCATTATCTGTTTCATTGATTAACTTTCCAATTATACTGTAGTCTCCATCCGCATCTTTTTCGTATATACCATTTGAATCTGCTTTTGCCTGAGGAGTTAACTCTAAGCTTTCTGCATTTTGATTTTTAGCATCAATCTCTACATTTACTTGTTTTCCACCAATATCCTTAGGTGTATCTTTTTCTTTTTTAAACGACTTACTCTTAGGTATCTTTACTTTTTTATCATCGATAACAAGTGTCAACTCATCATTCGTTTCTTTGTCTAGCGTCCCTATTAAATCAAAATCTTCACCTTGCTGTTTACTATCCGGATCTTTAGAGTACTGTTGTAAATTTGATTTATTTTCAGAAGAGCTATTTTTACTTTGTGATGTATTTTGAGATGAATCATTTTGATTAGAGCATCCTACAAGAGATCCTGTAGCTAAAGCACCTGCTAATGAAATACAAAGCACTACCATTTTTTTATTCATATAGCTTATTTCTCCTTTTTCTTTGTTTTTATTTATATTGCCTATTCTTTAAAAAATCAAACGAAATTACTATTCTAAAACCGGAGGAGTTTTATACCATAGTCACAATAATGATCATAATTAATCTTGTGTTAACTACCATCTTTGTATGAGACATTTATGTCACCAAATTGACATTAATCAGTTAGGCATTTTCTTTTCTTCTTTATAATGACCTGTATATATCATTATAATTATGAGCCAAAGCGCACTAATAAGGTATCCGCCTAAAATATCGCTTGGATGGTGTACACCTAGATAAATACGACTGAATCCCATTACTAAGATAAGAATGCTTGCTAGTAAGGAAAGTAGAACCTTTATTTTATTGCTCTTTAAATGTGTCCATAACAGAAATAGAAGTATACCGTAAAGAACAAAGGAATTCATAGCATGTTGACTAGGAAAGCTATGTTTATCTACCTCTACTAAATGAAATCCATCTGGTCGTGAACGGCTAAATAAATACTTTAGACCCTCGCTAAGCAGTCTTTCTCCTATCATGGCAACAACAAATAGAACAGAAGCCAAACGACGTTTAGTTACAAAATAAAGGTAAAATAAAATTGCAAGGCAGATTACAATAACAAAGTAAGTTGATCCAATAAAATCAAAAAATTTCATTATAGGTGTTAAGAAAGAGGAGCGTTTATGATGAATAATAGATGATAACCATTTGTCAAATCCACTAAACTTTTCTATTTTAACTAAGATACCAGTACATATAAAGCTAATTAGCAGTAATAGTCCAATAATATATAATTTTAGCTTTACTAAAATAATCATATTAAAATCCCCAGTTCTATATAAGTGATATTATTATTTACATGCATTTCACATATGTACAGTTTAGCTCCCTCATAATCATACTGTAGTAGCCCAGCTTTGTTTCACTAAAAATGAGGTAATTATAGAGGTGTTAAAAGGTGTTTACAATATTCAAAAGAATTATTAGCAAAGTTACACAAGTAACTTCTGAACATTTAAATTTTAATAAATATTATATATAGAATTAGTGTTAAAATAATGAAAGTCCCATTCTCTAGGATTACCGTTCATATAGATGGTCATTCTAATGTAAGCAAATTCTTTAACATAATGAATTATACTTTGGAAAGGAGGAAGATAGATGGAGTCCATATGGATCGAATACGCTTGGGCGTTGTTAATTCTAATTGGTTTAGAAGGTTTATTATCGGCTGACAATGCTCTTGTACTAGCAGTCATAGCTAAACATCTACCAGATAATCAGAAGAAAAAAGCAATTAATTATGGAATTCTTATGGCATTTATTTTTCGATTCGGTGCTCTCTTCGCTATTTCATTTATCGCCAATGTCTGGTGGATTCAGGCGGTAGGAGCAGCTTATCTTCTGTATTTAGGTTTGAAGCATGTCCTTAAGGCACGGTTTGGGAAACACAACGAGAATATTCATAATGCTGAAAAGGAATCTGCTGGAAAAGGATTCTGGCCGACAGTAGGAAAAATTGCGTTAGCTGATTTGGCTTTTGCAGTTGATTCCATTTTAGCTGCGGTAGCTATAGCCCTTGGTCTTCCAGATTCACAGTTTGGCGAAATTGGTGGTATGGATGGCGGACAATTTGCAGTTGTAGTTTTGGGGGGGATTGCAGGTCTTATCTTGATTAAGTTTGCAGCGACCTGGTTTGTAAAACTCCTCGAAAAGCGTCCTGCCTTAGAAACTACAGCATATGCCATTGTTGCTTGGGTGGGTGTCAAACTTGCTGTTATTACACTTGCTCATAAGGATATAGGTGTCTTAGACCCTCATTTTCCCCATAGTACTATTTGGACATTAATCTTCTATGGAGTATTAGTTGGTATTGCTCTACTTGGTTGGTTTGCACCGAGCAATAAGTCTTTAGAAAAGCCTTCAGCTTAAAAATATAATCAGTATGATCAAAACGAAAACACCCTGACTATGTTTTAAAGAGTTAGGGTGTTTTCTGTCTACTTTTGAAAGTTTAGTCACAAAAGAAGATTAGCCTTTCCTGGTGCTATACGAGATGAAAATCATCAGTAGTTAAGAACTAGTATTTATAATACAAAATGCATTTGCGCAAACTATCTATGATGCTATAATGCATTAAATAAATACACCTCGTATAAAGCCAGTGAAAGAACCACTCTTTCAACTGGTTTTATATGTTGGTACAAGTTATAAAGAGAAGAAACGTACATATTCTTATAACAAGAAGTAAAATTAACTTCGGGGTTTTATAAATGAACTAAAAGAAAGTCTACTGAGATCCTCAGTAGACTTTCTTTTTTATTATGTATAGTTATTGACTATGTTAAGCAAACTACTCAAGATGATGGAGAGCATCATCTCACCTAGCATGACCTTTAAAAAACTCCTGAATAGGCACAGGGGTTTTTTCTCTTTTTAACTGTATACGGCATAAAAAGTTGGTTACCATAATGTGACTTTCCGGAATACAAACCAAAAAGAACCCTCATGGGAGTAAGGGTTTCAAAAAGATTCCTATTACGAATTATGCAGCTTTTTATACACCCTTGATATGAAAGGCTTTCTCAGAGGAATAGATAAAGAAAGAATGTATAAAAAAGCTGTCTTTTATACATATGTTAACCCCTATAAAAAATTGCCTATATGCGAAAAATATGATGAAAATAGCTTATTTCATACATCAAATATGTATGAGCTCTACTAAAAGCAGCCGAAATAATCACGGTTGCTCTTTTTTTGCCTAAAATCGTGTTGCTAGCGAACTCATACGCAAAATTAAAAGTCTTTTCGTGAGTAGTTGTATTAGTAATTTCCTCATACTACCTCTTATTTTCTTCAACACAAATCAAATAATACGTTTAGGAGGTCAATTAAATGTCATTAAGAGATAGACTTAGACCTCCTCGATCAGTTCGTAGAGCAGCTAGGTCTCTTGATCCAAGCAAGGTTTTAACCGGAGAAGTTTCTACAGGAGAATATTTTGGAGTAGACTTAAATCCAGGTGATTTTAAATCAGTAACAGATAATGCTGATGAGAAAGCTAAAGAATACAGTAATAGTGAAAGAGAAAATAAAAATTACTGTGATTGTGTAGTTGCGGTAGCTGCTGGATGTGCGGTAGCTGGTGCTGCTCTTGGGGGCCTGTAGGAGCAGGGCTAGGTGCCTTAGGCGGTTTTCCTGCAGCAAGGCTAGCGTGTGGACGAATTTATACTTCTGGACCTTGTGAATAATGAAATGGAAGAAGTGATTTTTATGCTCCCTTTTGCTGGGATGTTTGAGGATGGTCTTATTGGAGGATTTAACCCTAGAAAGCAGGCACGCGAACAGGTTAACGCTATTGCAAATCAGAGAGCTAAAAATTATAGTGAAAGTGAAAGAGAAAATAAAAACTATTCTAATTGTGTTGCTGTAGTTTCTGTTGAATGTGCTAACGATAGTAGTATTTTTGATGGTGCTGGAATTGAAGGAATAATGGCTGACGGTGGCATTGCTGTAGCAAAGATAGCTTGTGGTCGCATATATAAATCAGAACTATCAGAATAATAAAAAGCGCAATCAAGTAATACAGCTAGGAGGTGTTTTTATGCCAGAACACGGTTTTAATCAAATGCATGATAATAACAATCATAGCAATAGTTATGATACAAACGGTGGAAGTATCCAACCAGTAGATGTACCCCAATCTGTCGGAAACAAAATTCCTGCTGAAAACGATGGACTAACTGGAAAAGTAAATGCAAACCTTGGATACCATCCAAAAAAATAGCACGAAAAAACCGCCCTACAAAAGTAAGGCGGTTCTCCGATAAGTTTTATCTTACAAAACTAAAACCATGTAGAATCTTTATATTTTGGAAATTATACCATTCAACGTAAAAAAGAGCAACCCTAAAGTTACTCTTTCTCTCAGCAAAAACTAACACAAAATGTGTGCATTGGTGCTCAAGGAGTGTTCAATAAAGTATACGTTTACGGACATATAGGAAACTACTAATTCCAACTTATATATATATCCGCAAAAATTAAAAAACACTTTTCGGACGTTCTGTTATTTACACATACCTTTACGAACAATTTTCTTTATTATGTAGTTGGGGTAGCGTCAGTCAGGAAGATGCGGATTTACAACGTTAAGCTAAATTAGGCATAAAAAATCGATTCCTTTACAGCGTTAGGAACTGCTTTTAATTTTGAGATAGTTTTTTGTCCCAGCCTCTTCTAAACAGAACTTTTAGGAGGGGTGTTTTCATGTCATTATTATATTTATAAGCTATAGAAGTGCAACTTTATAAACAAAAAGGCCCATCTTTAAAGATGGGTATATTAATTGGTAGCTTTTATTAAAACTCAATTTTAATTTTTTGTGCTTCGCTGATTTTTTTCTCGTTTTTATCAAATACATCACTTGTGGTTATTTCAACCCACTTAATATCCTTTGCTTCCTTTTGGTCCGACTCATTGTGCCCATCTTTGTGCGCATGACCGCCTGTTGCATTTACAATAAAACCAATATTTCCAAATTTCGTGCCATTACCTTCAATTTCACCATTTAACTCTTCAAGGTAAATATCTTTTTGCCAATCAAATGTTTCACCTGTATTCGTTTTCAGTAAGGCAATTGGTGCAAAATTCACTTTCTCTGAAGACTTGTTTTTGATCTCAACGAAAACTTTAACAAAATCAAACTCTTCGTCATGTGTTAAGACGTGAAAATAATCAATCATACTGTAATCAGGTCGTAAGTGAATCAGTTTCATTTCTTTTATTGTTAATTCAATTTCACCAAGTTTATAAGTTTTATTCAAAGGTTTAATTGCTTTTAATGTAGCCTCACCTTTTTCATCTGCATATGTCTGACCGACTTTTTGCAATGAATGGTCATCTGTTACTTGAGAATTAGGCTGATACTCGTCACTTTTTCTCTCAGTTTGTTCCTGATCCTTTTCCTGTTTCGTTTCATCATTTTTTTCGTCTGTATTATTTTCTGTTTGGTTTTCGTTCGCTGCATTTTTTTCATTGTTTTCAGGACTGGCATTGGATGAACAACCAACAAGCAGCATGATTAAAAATAATATAGAAAGAGTGTGTTTCATGATGATTCCCCCGTATGATTCTATATTCTAAAAAAGTTCCCGTTGCTTGTACTTAAGCAACGGGATACACTTTATCTTATCCAATTATTTCTTACTTATCTTGAATTTTAATATTATAATCTAAGACATCAAAAATATTTTTTGCAATATCGGTGTTATCATTTGATCCAGCAAATTTTTCACTTGATGGTCCGAATGCATAGACAGGAACATCTTCACCTGTATGTCCACCTGTTGTCCAACCTGTGTGAGAACGTTTGTTGAAAATATTCTCAATGGCATTATCGATATCAAGAACTTTCTTTGTTTTAGCTGCTTCTTTAACAGATTGAATTTCTTGTTCTGTTAAGGCTAGGGTATTTTGATCAATATATTTCTTTAATGTTTCTTCAACGCCTGCTCCTTTAGCAATCTCTTCAGCCATGAAATCAGGCGTGCGCTTTGCAGCTTTGATTGGTTCACTGAACCAGTTATAAATACCGTCTGAACCAATTGAGTATCCACCAGTTGAGTGGTCAGCTGTTGCTACTACTAAGGTATGTTTGTCTTTTTTTGCAAACTCAATTGCTGCTTTATATGCTTGTTCAAAGTCATCCATTTCACTCATAGCTCCAACGATATCGTTGTCATGCCCTGCCCAGTCAATCTGGCTTCCTTCTACCATTAGGAAGAACCCGTCTTTATCTTTGTTTAATTTTGAAAGAGCAGTGTTTGTCATGTCCTTTAATGAAGGAACTTCTTCTGTGCGGTCAATTTTCTTTGGAAGTCCACCATCAGCAAATAAACCAAGCACTTTACTGTTTTTATCGTTTAACATATCTTCACGGTTTTCCACATAGCTATATCCAGCTTTTTTGAATTCTTCTGTTAAATTACGATCTTTTCGATCAAAGTTGCTTTTACCTCCACCAAGAAGAACATCGATTTTATGTTGACCATTTACCATTTCGTCAAAATAGTCATCGGCAATTGAGTTCATGTTTTTACGGCTGTGATCATGTGATCCGAAAGAAGCAGGTGTTGCGTGTGTAATTTCCGAAGTCGCAACAAGACCTGTTGCCTTTCCTTCTTCTCTAGCAGCTTCAAGAACCGTTTTTGCTTCTGATCCGTCATTGTCAACGGCAATCGCACTGTTATATGTTTTAATACCTGCAGACATAGCAGTTGCTGCAGAAGCAGAGTCCGTTACATTTTGCTCAGGATCTTCTGGATAAGTTGTTTGTTGGCCAACAAGGTATTGATCAAAAGTTGTTGGCTCAACAACTTTTGTTGATGGATCGTCTTTTAGGTAACGATGAGCAGAAGTATAAGAAACCCCCATGCCATCACCGATTAAAACAATAACATTTTTAATTTCCGCATTATTAGTTCTTTTTTTATTAGTAGATTCCTCTGCACTTACATGTGAGAAACCACCAATTAAACCACTAAAAGCAACTGTTGAAAGAACGGCTACCGGTAATAACTTTTTCGTTAACTTCTTTTTAAACAATGTTGTTACCTCCAATTGTTGTCGTGTTTTATGTCCTAATGAGAATTATAGAGAAGGTTTATTAATAGATTTTTGATAAATTGTAAATTAAGTGTTAAAAACAGAGAGAATTCTTTTTATAAATGAGAAAAAGCACTAAAAATTAACAAACAAGGATTATTTTTCATGTTAAGTTGTTGTAAACATTATTAATTTGCTTTGATTTAAAAACCAATTGTTACGCGTATAAATTTCATATTCACATAATTTTTGTGATTCCTAATCTATTAATCTTTTATACTAGAAGTAGAAAATCAAAATTTGGAAGATCAGATTAAAAAAGATCTAGGAAAAGTTTATGAAAATCTATAACTTATATACCATTCTTAAGCCAAGGAGAAGTAATATCAATCTCGAATTTAAAAAACGATTATCGATGTAGACATGTCTACATCGATTAAAACCATTTAAAATAAGAACTTTTTTAAAAGAAAGACTTGATAAAATGAAAAAATGGCGGGCTTTTAAGAGTATGCCAGAGCAATATATAGGATTACAGGAAGTCAAATGTGGCATGAAGAAGAGTATCTAAGTATAGAGGACTATATAGTAAAAAGAGAAGGTTTCTACCCTTCTCTTTTTTTAATTCAATCTTGTTTTCACTCTTTTTAAAACTTGAGGCATACGATTTACAATACTGTTGCCACTGATCCGCACTACTTTATATCCTTGTTTCCTCAAATAAGCATCTTTCTTTCGATCATGAGCCTTTTGCGATGGAAAAGAATGAGACGCTTTCCCATCGCATTCAATCGCAAGCTTACCTATTACAAGGTCAATTCGATAAGGGCCACATTTTACTTGTGTTTGGACACAATAGCCATTTAGTACCAACGCATTATATAAACGTCTTTCAATTGTTTAGAATGGTTCTATTACCTAATTCATTACGTGTCGTTTTGTATATTCCATGACTTCTTTCAGCAATTCGAGAATTACCATTCTTCGTTGGTATTTTCTCTTTTTCGTGAGCTTGATCTGGCATAACAGTCACCTCCTATATATTCGAGTTGAAATATAAGAAGTATGAGGAAAGGTACAGAAGTAAAAAATAGTGCTAAAATGAATGACCAGTTAGTTCTATTTACTAAAAAAGGGGTCAACCCTTATAAATGATCTTAATTGTTGGATTTAGCAATTCCCGGCGTGTTGAGTTACTGATGCTCCAATACGTCCGCCATGGTTTGCATAATTATGTGCATCTGCTAATGATTGAGCTTCTGTTTTAGTTGCATAACATCTAGACCTCCAATGTGGTGCACAAGAAGTACAATATGCTACAAATGAGGTTAATACTCTAGGTTCAGCTACAGCAGATTGTTCAATTTGTTCATTTGAATTATTTATTTCCATGCTAATACACCTCCCAATCATTTCTTTTCCCTATCAACCATTTTAGAAGCGATTGACTGTACATAGAAAGTTATTTTAGAAGCGTGGCTTTCTTATTTGGGTTATGGACATTCAGGTTATGCAGAACTTGAACGATGTTGCTCCAATAAGCAATATCAAAATAAAAATGAACAAATCCAAGCTGAAATTTTTGTTCCCATCATAGAAGAACAGACAAAGTAAAAAAAACTTAAGTTCTGTTCTATAGTTTTTGCTATTTCTTTTTTGAAGAACGATAAACCAAAAAGGCAAACATTGATAGCAATAACACAATCACTATTAGAACAAACCACAAAGTGGCATAAGATAAATATTTATATAACATATCATATTCATTCGCAAGAGCAGCGTGAAATAAATATTTATATAGCTCTTCATATTTATTCATAGCAATCACCTCACTATTTAGATCTTTTATTAGTATTAGCTGAAAACAAATAGAAATATGTAATTATTTATTTCTTATTTACCTTAGTGATTTTAAATTGAATTCTATTCCTTTCCTTTCCTTCTTCTTTAGATGTTGGAACATCTTTCAATCTCTCGTCCATTTCATGAAAAATATAAGCGACTAGGCTAATCCCCAACATATAAAAGCCCAGCACATGTTACATAACTACCTCCCCCTTACCTACTGCAGTAAGGGTTCTTTTTTATTTTTCGATTGGACAGGCAAGCTTACTGCAGTAACTACATAGTATCTAAAGAATTACAACTTCGTTACCTAATCAGTATCTAGTTCATTATCGCTACCGCGTTAATACAAGCTGTATACGCCTAGTGAAGCCCTTCATGGAACCTGTAAGGGAGCTGAGCCGAAGAGGCGAAGGGGGCGACCGGATGCGTCGAGCTAAAATAATGCATACATGAAAGGCAAAAAAATTAAAAGAATGAAAGAAGGTACCAACATGAGAAAAACAAAAGGATTTACCTTTCGAAATATCTTTCCTCTACCACACAAACCATCTCTCACGAGACCTCGTCCCTTCAAGGCGTATTCCTTTGTCCCTTTTAGCCCATTAGCCATGCTTGACCCCACTATTTTGACCATAGGAGGCATTGTCTTAGGAATTGCCATCATTGAACAGATATTAGAGCGATGGGGTGTAATTGATCTTGTTGATCAGTTCGCAAAGGTGATGCGCTTTATCTTGCCTGTTACCTTCTTTAGCGCCTTACTTTACTTCTTTGCGACCTTTATGTTTTGAGGAGGAATGTTGATGTTTGAAAAACTAAAACTGCGTGGCCAATTGATTAAAGCGTTTCGTACGGCAGAGATTTACCGGGTGGTTAAACGTGGAGACCGTACCTCCTATCTCTTTCCGAAAATTCATCAAATCGATAACCATCATATGTACACTCGGTACGCCTTTTCTTTACTAAATGGGATCGATCCTGAGCTTTTAACGAAAAAAAGATGGGCCTTACGACAAGTATTAGGCAGCAACATCGAAATAAACGGCAGCCTGAAGAATTTTAGCATCACGGTTCATCATAAAAACCTACCTAAGATGCTTGAATACAAATATGAAGCCATTCATCCCCATATTGAGAAAATGGAACTTCCCGTATGCATTGGTCAAGATATCTATGGGAACCCTGTTTCATGGGATTTTGCTGATTTAGAAACCCTACTTATCTCTGGTGAAATTGGCGCAGGAAAAAGCAGTTTAATGCGCGTGATTCTGACCACATGGATGAAATATGCCTCTCCGGAAGACTTGCGTTTAGTGCTAGTGGATCTTAAACGAGCTGATTTAGGGTTATTTCACGGGATTGAACACGTGGATGCGCTTTGTTTTGAAGCCAAAGACATGCGAAAACCTTTTGCCTTACTTCGAGCTGAAATGTATCGCCGAGGTGATTTAATGTTAGAACATGGTGTGACCCATATCAGTAGGCTTCCGTTTAAGCTGCCTCGGATTGTCGTGGTTGTAGATGAGATGAGCATTATTAAGCGAGAAACAGACCTTGTAGAGATGATTCAACAGTTTGCCAGCCAAGGTCGTGCGCTAGGTGTTCACACCATTATTGCGATGCAGCGTCCGGATGCTGATTTATTAAATTCTGCGTTAAAAGCGAACTTACGAGTAAGAATCTCTGGACGACAAGCAGATGCCACAAATGCAAAGGTGGCAGGAGTACTTGGGGCAGAAGAAATCGATGCTGCAGCTAGGGGACGTATGAAAATTAAAATTGATGACGTGAAAGAGTTTCAAGCCTTCTTCTTAGATGAAGGAGCTTGCAAGGACATACTTTCTCCTTATAAAACTCGGGTAAAAGATCCTGAACCTCAACTGGAGGTCGTACCACAGTCTATCTTTGGACTATTAGAGAAGGAGGAACAGCGATGAGCTTTCGGCTATCTCAGCGTGATAAAGACATCATTGGGTTTATCCATCAGTTTCGGGCTGTAGATCGAGACTCATTAGTGGAACTGTTCTTTAAACAGCTGAAATCCCCTATTAATGCGTGTAATAGTGTCATGGTACGTTTATATCGGTTAGGGCTCATTGAACGCACCCAGCAGTATTCTCCGGCGGTCTATTTGCCCGTGAATGCGAAGATTAAAAAGAACTCTCAAAAAATATTACATTTCCTTTCTATCTTGGATGTCTATAAGCAGCTGTGTTCGTATAGTATGCCTAAGAGTGTCATTGTGGAAGATAAGCCTACTGGACGAAAGGGAGGCATTGAACCCGATCTCTTTTGTATCTTTAAAGGATCTCCGTTTTGGATTGAAATTCAACGAAATCAGTATTCTGAGCAGAGAATGCAGGGGAAGATTCATTTATATGAGGAATTCTTTTTTTCGGATGAGTGGAAAGCGTTGCACTGGCAGCCAGAAGAACGGTCACCTATCTTCCCTTCCGTTATTTTGATTACACCTGTTCGTTATGCGGTGTCTTCCGACCATGTTCGTATTATACAGGTAGCAAGCATTCATGAGTTAATGGAGAAATACAAAGGCTCAGGTAAGCAGCAAAGAGAGGCAAAGCCAAGAACATCAGCTTCTTTAGGTGGGATTAAAATCAATCTCACGTAATGACGACCAACATAAAGAAGCTGCCTCAATGCAGGGAATGAAGCAGCTTCTTGGATGTCACACTCGTTGAAATGTGAATGTTACAGTAATTAAATAATACCAAATTTATGTAAAATTTTCTATATTTTTATGGAGATTACAAAAAGAAAATGACTATTCAAACCCTTTTTCCTGGATTTTGACCCTTTAAGTACGCATTATTAACCATACCCCACCTTTGTTTTATATTAGGTGTTGAAATAGAAGGATAATACATTTATTGTTAAATAGGTTGACGAATTGACACTTTTAGTAAACGGGTGGGAGAGATATTGCAGGAAGATAAGGGTGTTCTAAAACAAACTTTACTTATAGAGATAGAAAAGGCCAAGGAGAATATGATTCAAGTGGCACGAGAAGAAGGTATAACCAGTGAAAGTACACTTCAAGTCAGTCAGTCCATTGATCAATTATTGAATGAATTACATAAGGTAAGCTTAACAAAGTAAGTATTTGTTTCTTTATAAATAAAAAACAATCGCTTTCTCTCCGCATTGGCCTAGCATGAGAAAGCGATCGCTTTTTAGTAAGTGGTGATTAACTTACTAATCGACTTGTAAATTATAAATAATTTGGATAATAAAGTAAAGATATTTTTATACCTTTACTCACATGTAAAAAGCTACCTCAGCAATAAGCGAGATAGCTTTTTAGTAGGAATGCTAATTATAAAGTACCAAAATATAACCGCGAGTAAACAATAGCACATTTTTCCTTAATGGATATTTTTGGATGAATCGGCATATGTATAAAAGGTAGTCTTTTTATACGCCTTTTCTTCACACACACCTGGAGAGATCACCGTCATATCAAAAATGTATAAAAGGCTACATATCCGATTAGAGGCACCCACAAGAGAACCCTTTTCCTGTAAGGGTTCTTTTGCTTTCTTGGTTCCTTGAAGAGGTATTATGTAAACTAATTTTGTATAGCGTATACAATTATTAACTGACTTCAAAACCTTTTATTAGCTAGGTTTTGACACCATAATATTGCACCAAAACCAATAAACAATTGATGTACTAACTATATAAATGTAAACCTCAAAGTTTTTTATAAATGGAACAGGATTATAAGTTAAAGTATAAAAAATATAGTAAACGATAGAAAATATTAATAAATAGCCCAGTAAACTTATTATACTAAATCTCGGTAACTTTTTAATTATAAGTAGAGATGTAGGCAGCCCAAAAACTGTATATAAAATGAAGTACACTACTGTACTTATAATCATACTGAATGGCAATGTAGGTGAAATAAGATCTTTAACTCCGTATTCAATAATTAAATACAATAAAGATAGACAAATTGAAGATAGCAATATAGACAATACATATCTTTGAATCATAATATCCTCCGTATTAATAAAGTATAAGGCTAATGGAATACTTATCCTTTTAACCATTATAGGCTTTATAGTCGCATCAATGTTTTTAAAGTAAATTAATTTTATAAAAAAAGAAGAACACCAAATTAAATGTTCTCCTTTTTTATGGATAAGTACTTTAAAATCAACTCTATGAAGATTGGATACTGATAAAGTACATTATGGTAACTAAACCTGAATAAGATATACATACAACATTAATATCAAAAGGACATGTCCCCTTCAGAACAATTCTAAAGGGGGCGTACCTGAAATATAAATATAAGTGAAAGGAGTGAGATAATAATGCAAGCAAGTACCTTTTTAGGACTATTTTGGGGATGGACGACGGTTATCGTATCGGGAATACTTTTCATACGTCCATCGGTACTACGTGAGCTGAAAAAATTAGTGGTTGAAGACAGAGGATTTGGGATTATATACGGCTTGCTATCTATTTTCTTAGGGTTAGGAACTGTTATCTTGCATAATGTATGGGCACTCAACTGGCAGGGATTCATTACACTTATTGGATGGCTCTCACTACTAAAGGGAATTTACGTAATTGCATATCCTGAACCATCCAAGAAAACCGACTTTGAAGTACGGATACTATCTACGCGTATAGCACTTGCTATCCTTGGTGCTTTGGCTTTATGGATACTTGTAGTAATCTATATGAAATAATCTGTAATTCGAAATAGTGACAAATCCAATAATCGTAATTATGGTGCTACAAGATGTTGCTTTTATATAGTATGGCTCACGTACAGTTCTTAGGGGATTAGGGGCAGCGATGCCCCTCGCTTACCCGACTTAACTGGATTTCGAGGACCTGATAGTCACCAAATAAAAAACTAAGAATTCTTACTGATTTCAAATGTTTTTTTGTATATTCTCTCTTTACAAACGAGTTTTACAAGAGTATATTGTTTGAAGTAAACTTTAAATTTTAATTTCATATTACCTTGTATCGCTTAATCTGTAAGGAGTGGGGGACCCATTTTGTTGTGCATTGTCACTTGGGGTGAATCCTTCTAAAAGAAGGTAGGGCTACTCTAAAGGCCCGAATCCGACAGCTAACCTCATAAGCGTTTGTAGAGGAGGTTTGCTTTGATTTGTCTTGAAAAGAACACTAAGCAGAACCTTAGTGTTCTTTGTTGTGTTTTTTTTTCGATACAGGGAATGATTAAGTTAAAGTTAAGTAAGTTTATTTTCTTTAAATTGTTAGCTATTCCAGGAGGAAATGTTGTGAAGTATTCAGTTTTAAAAAGAGTATTAATAGGAAGGCCACTTAAAACAAAAGAGTTAGGGGAGCAAAAATTAAATAAGATAAAAGCACTTGCTATTCTCTCGTCTGACGCTCTTTCATCGGTAGCATACGGCCCGGAACAAATTTTAATTGTTTTAGCTACCATTGGTATGGTTGCCTATTGGTATTCGATTCCCATTGCGATTGGGGTACTTATTCTCTTAACGGCATTAATTCTTTCTTACCGTCAAATTATCTATGCATATCCTCACGGCGGTGGAGCCTATATTGTTTCGAAAAACAATTTAGGAGAGAATCCAGGCCTAATCGCGGGCGGTTCACTATTGGTAGATTATATTCTAACAGTAGCTGTAAGTGTATCAGCTGGAACCGATGCCTTGACATCAGCTTTTCCTGCACTACACAGTTATAATGTGATCATTTCTTGTTTGTTAGTTATTTTTATTACGATTTTAAACTTAAGAGGTGTAACAGAATCTGCTTCTGTTCTTGCTTATCCAGTTTATTTATTCGTAGTTGCATTACTTCTTTTAATAGGAGTAGGAATGTGGAAAGTAGTAACAGGACAGGCACCTGCTGATTTACATGCATCCATTGGAACCGTAGTTCCAGGCATTAGCTTATTCCTTCTATTAAGAGCTTTCTCATCTGGATGTTCAGCACTTACAGGTGTGGAAGCTATTTCAAATGCAGTGACTAACTTTAAAGAACCTGCTGCCAAAAATGCAGTTAGAACGCTTACTGCCATGGGAATTATTCTTGCTGTATTGTTTTCAGGAATTATGTTTTTGGGATACTGGTATGGTATCGCACCTAAAAGTGAAGAGACAGTCGTCTCTCAAATTGCTTCTCAAGTGTTTGGAAGAAACGGTCTCTATTTCTTTGTTCAAGGGACAACAGCATTAATTTTAGTTCTTGCAGCCAATACAGGCTTCTCAGCTTTTCCATTATTAGCTGTAAACCTTGCAACCGATAAATACATTCCACGAATGTTTACCATGCGTGGAGATCGATTAGGATATTCAAATGGGATTTTAACACTTGGTATTGCATCCATTGTGCTTATCGTTGCATTTAAAGGGCAAACAGAGCAACTTATTCCTTTATATGCAGTTGGGGTGTTTATTCCTTTTACGCTTTCACAGAGTGGAATGATTGCCAAATGGTTAAGAGAAAAACCAAAGGGATGGCAAGTTAAGTTAACGATTAATTTAATTGGAGCTATTATTACATTAACCGTATTACTTATTTTCTTTACGACAAAGTTCTCACAAGTATGGTCCATTCTCATTTTCTTACCTCTAATTGTCTACTTGTTCCATCGTATAAAAAGGCATTATGACGCTGTAGGAGAGCAGCTTCGCATAAAGCCGGGTGACAAGAAAGTCTTAAAGTTAGAAGGCAATGTCGTCATTATACCAGTAGCAGGGCTGACAAAAGCCGTAGAGAACTCAATTAATTATGCAAAAGTAATTGGAGACACAGTCATTGCTGTTCATGTGGCATTTGATCGGGAAAGTGAAAAGAGAATGGAAGAGAAATGGAACCAATGGCAACCAGATATACGCTTAGTTACTTTCTATTCACAATATAGAAGTTTAGTAAGACCTCTTTTGCGCTTTATTGACACGGCCGAAGAGAAAGCTACGGAAAGTAATATGAGTGTAACGGTATTAATCCCTCAGTTTATTACAAGGAAAAGCTGGCACAATATGTTGCACAATCAATCAAGCTTATTATTAAAAGCTCATCTTCTTTACCGTAAGAATGTAATTGTAACTACATTACCTTATAAATTTAAGAAATAAAAATAAATTTAATCCCTTCAATTTTGCTTATTTGAAGGGATTTTTTGCTTCTGATAATGTTGATTATGTTAACTACAAATGTATATCTTGTACATATAATTCTATTTCACACTTATTGTTAAATCTCTTTCTTCAAAAACTTGTTTGGCAACGAAAATTGCATTTAGAACCCTAGGAAAACCAGTATACGGAATACAGTGAGTAATTGCTTCTACTATTTCGTTTGGAGTGAGTCCCACATTCAGAGCCGCATTGATATGAACATTTAATTGTGGTTCACATCCTCCTTGTGTTGTGAGTGAGCTTATGGTTACAAGTTGCTTTTGTTGCAGGTTAAGCCCTTCTCTTGTATAAATATCTCCAAAAGCAAATTCAATGACGTATTTTCCAAGATCAGGAGCAATGTCTTTTAATGATTCAATTACTCGTTTTCCACCTTCACCATCTACCTCCATTAACTTTTTCCATCCATCTTCGTAACGTTCATTCATCAATTGAATCTCTCCTTTTGATTGAGTTATTTTATTTATAAATTAGATATTACTCTTTAGAGCGCGCTCTAAGGCAAGCCCTTTATCTCTCGTGTTATAATCATCAATATGGAAAAATTATTCAGTATTCAAGAAGTAGCAAAAATGACAGGGCTTTCTACACATACTTTGCGTTACTATGAAAAAATCGGATTAATAAAAAATGTGCAAAGAGATCAAACTGGGTATCGACAATATACGGACTTTGATATAGCGTGGATTCATTTTTTAATTCGATTACGTGTTACAGGTATGCCAATGCTTAAAATGAAGCAGTTTTCTGATTTACGACAGAGAGGAGATTCTACTATAGTTTCAAGAAGAGAATTGTTAGAGGAACATTATAAAGATGTCTTAGGGAAGATAGAGGAATTAAAGTTGAACTCACATAAAATTGAGGAAAAGATAGAGTATTATAAAAAATTAGAGATAACGCAGAAACAACATTCTTAATACATCTTTATAAAAAAGACCTTGAAGGATACTTCAGGGTCTTTTCTTCCTAGAAGGCACATTATGGTAACTAGTTTTGCATAGAGTATTCGCCTGTTTATTGAAGATCTTATTAGGCAATCGAGCCATTTTCTTGAATAAGGGAAGGAATTAATCGTAAGTAAATCGAAGTCAATCAGAAGATGCTATTTAGTTGAGTATCAAGACATACTACTCAACATTAAGGAGGAAGTCGATTATGAACGACTCACAGACATTACGAGGGCTCACCACAATTAGTTTTTGGACGGATGATCTAGCAGCAGCAAAGAAGTGGTATGCCGAACTATTGGGTATCGAACCATACTTCGAACGTCCAGGATATGCCGAGTTTCGTCTCGGCGATTACCAGCACGAACTGGGCCTGATCGATAGCAGCTATATGCCCAATAGTTCAGCGACCGGACCGGCCGGTGCTGTAGTGTACTGGCATGTCGATGATGTAACAGCAACTTTCAAGAAGTTACTGTCTATGGGAGCGAAAGAGTACGAGGCACCCACGGAGCGCGGCGAGGGGTTCATCACTGCGTCCGTGGTCGATCCCTTTGGAAACATCCTAGGCATTATGTACAATCAGCACTATTTGGAGGTTCTGGGTTCGACCAGAAAAGCGTGACCCTAGCAGTCGGCATTCACAGTTCACCGAGGCTTGGAAAGTAGCAATATTTGTGCAGTGGCTGTCTCGATTTATGTTTTACTTACCCCAACTGTTCGGTATACAACTACTATTCTGAAGACAAAAAGCATTAGAAAAGTGAAAAGGCAAAAAGGACTTCACGGGGTAATATTAGTAATGGACTATCCGAGAATAGGGCACTTTAATTGAATAAGCAGCTAAAAGGACCTTTTAAACGAAGGTCCTTTTTCAGTGCCGGTAATCTGCCTTATGTTAACTAAGTTTGTATATGGCATACATGTTGATTACTTTCTAGATAAGTTGTCGAAATGTATTGCTTCCGAATTATGAGGTGGGGTTATTAGCTGAAGTTTGCCTTTATTTATGACTACAACAAATTTGTTGATCTCTATCTATATCTTTTATAGTTGCATAAGTGTTACCCCATTCACACATTGTATTTAATACTGGTACAAATGATTTTCCTAAATCAGTTAGGCTGTATTCTACTTTTGGAGGTACTTCTTTAAATATTTCTCGTCGGACAAGACCGTCTTTTTCTAACTGTTTCAGTTGATCTGTTAAGACTTTTTGTGTAATTCCAGGTATTAACTCGTAAAACTCTTTTGTCCTTACTGATTTTTGACTCAAGAAAAAGAGGATTAAACATTTCCATTTTCCACCTGCAACATTCATAAAAATGTTGATTCCCGTATTATGCTTAACCATGTTCTGTCCCTCCCCAATAGGCACTTAAAAGTGGCTATACCACATTTTTGTGCGTTATTTTCTTATTTATTATTGCTTATTATAATTAAAGGAGCAATAAATAAAAATTTCGGAGTTGATATAATGAGTGTAAAAAAGATTTTGGAAAAAAGACGTTCAGTTAGAAATTATGATTCAAGTTATAAAATAAGTTCAGAAATTATAACCTCATTAATTGAAAGTGCGAGTAAGTCACCCAATGGAAATAATATTCAAGCAACTCGATACTTAATTATTGATGATTCGGACTTGAAAAATTTATTGCTACCTATAGCTTTTAATCAACAACAAGTGGTAGAAGCTTCAACTTTAATTGTTATGTTGGGTGATTATCAAGCATTTGACAAAGATAATATTATTAAGATACATGAAGAAGGCTTTCAGGCAGGTTTTTTTGATGAATCGCTAAGAGATTATCTTGCAAATGCTGCAATAAAATATTATGAAAATAAATCAAATGAAGATCTAAAGCTAGAATTAACTAGAGATGTAAGTCTCGCGTCAATGTCATTAATTTTATTAGCAAATGAAGCAGGTTTTGAAACAATTACTATGTCAGGCTATGACTCTAAGAAATTAAAAGCAATCTTAAATATTCCTGAAAGGTATTTAGATGTTATGCTTATAGCTATTGGTAAAGGTACTAAAGCCGGTCATAATACCGTAAGGCATAATGTGAATAAGGTAATGTATAGAAACAAAATAATTTAATGTTGCTATAATGGAATAACTGTAAAGCTAATGAAGGTTTTTTAAAAGCTGCGTTTCCCTGCCCAAGCTCCTTGCATTTTACTTAGGAATACAATTTGCCCAATATGATATGCATCGTGCAATGCTAAACTTTTCAGTTCAAGCACTAATGATCTTTCTCCAGGGATCTGTCTATACAGATCTTCATGTTCTGATTTTGCTAGTATTTTTTCAAGTTCACGATGAACATAAAAGTATTCTTGCTTTGTTTCCTTCCAATTTTGAAACGTCTCAGTTGGTAATCGAAATGTAGATTCATTATCTTCTGCCTGTGGTTCATTCGCTGTTTCACCAAGAAATCGCATGAGAAGTCTCTTTTCATAGAAAAGTAAATGACAAACTAATTCCCAAATGGAATTCATTCCCCCATCAACTGGTTTCCAAGTAGCCTGTTCAAAAGTAATATCCTTTAGCACTTTTTCAAGTGGTGGAAACCAGTCTTCTTTATCTAAGCAGCTTGCCCATTGTTGTAACAAAAGTGTCTTTACATCCATTTTCTATTCCCTCCATTTCTGCATCCTTCAATCGTTTTATTAGTCACTATTACTATCTTATTTGGACTTAAAAAGGTAAAATCCTTCTAAAAAAGCCACTCTTTTAGAGTGAATTAAGTGATTAGAATATTATTAATGTCTCCTTTCAAGATTAACCTTAGGCTCACCAAACCACTTTATAATGGCGAAAAAGCCTTTGTGGATATAGACAAAGGCTTCTCATATTTATAGACACAATGAGGAATACTCTAGCTAGTTAAACTTGATAGATGAAATGAGAGAATTCAATACCGATTTTAACTGTTCACTCGTTGTAGAATCTAAGATTTCGATTTTATTATTGATTTTGGTTCCTACAGCACCAATTTGTAAAGTGCTTTCTTTTGGGATTTTCGCTTCAATCATCTCTAATGTAAGTAAAATAGACTCGTGAGCTTTATCTCCACCTGATCTATGTGAAGAAGCACTAATAACTGCTACTGGTTTATTCACAAATTCTCCCGAAGATACAATCCAGTCAAGAGCATTTTTTAGGGACCCTGGGACTCCCCTAGCATATTCTGGTGTACATATTATTACACCATCAGCTAATTTCAGTTGGTTACGTAAGTCCTTAACAGGATCAGGAGGACTATCAGTATCTATTTCAGGATTGAAATGAGGAAGGTGTTCCAATCCTTCATAAAATTGAAAATCAGTATTTTCAGGTCTTAGATTAGAAACAGCATACAAAACATTTGTGTTAGAAGAATTTTTACGCAAACTGCCTGAAATGGCGAGTATCTTTATTCTGTTTTTATCCATGCTATCATCCTGCTTCCTCGTTATTTATACGGTTTTCATCATATTATTTAAAATATCATAAACCAATTGGAAAGTAATGAAACCATCATCTTCTAGAAAATGACCACCCTTTTCAACAGGATAAAAAGATGCATCCAATTGTTTGGATAAATTTTGGCTTAATTGAAAAGGAACAATATAGTCGTCTTTTGCAGCAATAACAGCACGTGAATTAGTTGCAGAAATTATTTTTTGATAATCCACTTTTTTAACTGTAAAGGGATCTAGTGAAGGTAAAGATGTTAATCGCTCAGAAAAGCCAGAAACAAGAATAAAGCCTCCAAAGCCTGGTAACGGATCTAACTGTTCTAGATAGTTTAATAGTATAATAGATCCCAAGCTATGTGCTACAAAATAAGTGTTGTTATCTAAATTCTTTATTTTATTAGCCAATGTTTTCAACCATTCTTCCTTCTTGGGGTCAGACGAATTTGGCATGTGAAGAACTGAAACTTGATGAGCATCTGCTAGTAATTTTTCTTTTAGCCAAGGAAACCAATGATTAGATGGTGAGGCTCCGTATCCATGGATAATATATACTTGTTTTCCCATTGTTACTCCCCTTTTCTTTTTATAGATGTAAAAACAGTATATTACTAATCCAGGTCTATATGGTAGAAGAAACACCTGAATGAGTAGTTAAAAGGATCTTTTTCAGTGCCGATAATGGTAATTATGTAAAGTTGATGTGTATATTGTACGATTTCGGAAGCTATTTCTATAATTTATTCTCTGTTAACCAATGGTTTACACGGTGTTACCAAGCGTTTGTGGTATTTTTACCATAAATGTTATAAAGTGGTATACAAGGAGTGAGCGTATATGGAATTGGGAGAACAGTTACAAAAGTTAAGAGAACAAAAAAATATGTCTAGAGAAGAATTAGCTCAAGAGATGAACGTATCTAGGCAGGCTGTATATAAGTGGGAGAATAATAAGGGATATCCTGATATTGAAAACCTTATTAAGTTGAGTGATTTATACAATATAACGTTAGATGAATTAATTAAAGGTGACCGTTCTTTTCAAAAAAAAATAGTAATAGATGAAAAAAAGAATAACATCGATGATTTATCTGATCCTGGTTTTTTAGTTGGTATCATTCTTGTATTTGTAGGATTATTTTTAGATTTAGGTACCTTTTCAGCAGGTATTACAATATTAGGTTTCTTAATGATGTTTCTTTATGAGGATTTTAAAAAAATGTTGTGGACTATAAAAAAGGATTTTAAACAAGAAAAGTAAGAAAAAGCCTTTAGCCTCAGTGTAAAGGCTTTTTTTCTACCGATAAAAAGTTTTATGTTAACTAGAAATGAAGATATATGTTTATATAGCCAGTTTAGATTATGTTTATTTTGGATAAGAATAGAGATGTCACCTTCCGAGGGTTGACTAGTGACAGGCAGGCACGGATCAATGACCTTCTATTAGTTAGTATAGAGGGTCATTACGTTTAAATGCAGATGATAATAAGTAAAGGCACAATTATTGTGCCTTTTTATATGTCAAAAAAATCTTTTGGATGTTTATTATTGTCTACTTTCCTCACAGCGTTCATAACCTTTTTTAAAATGTATGCACTAGGTATGTAATTTTTATCGTTACAAAGCTTCCAAACTGTATTTCTAGAAACTTTACTCTTTGTAGCAAAATCTGTTTGCTGAATTCCTTCTGAATCAAGCCACTTTCCAAATTTGGACCTCTTAGGGTTTTTCCACCATAACATTTTCTACGCCTCCTCTATATTAGTAAAATGGCCAAATTTGGGATTATATAATCAAATTTATTCAAATTTATTCATATTGTACAAGCTACCTATCATATGATTTAAAAAGAAATAGGAAAAAATCATCTTAATACCTATAAGCTTATAGAATATTGTCGATATTTTTGTCATAAACATATAGCATGAATACAGTTAAGACCGCCTTATACACTAATACATAATGGGCGGTCTTTGTTACGAATATGCTATAGTTTTAATATTATATAAAAAGATAATTTTCCCAATAAAAAAAGACCTCTTATCTATGGAGGTCTTTTTTGTTTCATTTCTTCCCAAAAAGTTTGGAAAGAAACCCTTTGGGATGTTCTGCTTTTTCTTCTGCGCTAGTTGCTATAAGCCTTTTTGTATCCTGAAGCTCTCTAATAGCACTTGTTATCTGGTCATCTCTTTTGTTAATACTTTCCGTTATGTACTTTGTTTGCTCATCCAGACGCGTAATTAATTCACGGTTAAAACGTTCTATCCTATCTAGTCGCTCATCTTGCTTTTTTACATGTTCTAAAATAGCAGCTACATCATTAGCAGAATAGATCTTTTCACCAGCATTATCCTCGTTCTTTTGTTCCTCACTTGGATCTACTTCTGTAAATTCAGTAATAACTGTATTCACGGCGCTATCTAACGTCATAACGCCTGCTTGAGTTAGCTCCACTATCCTTTTTAAAGCTGCAACATCCTTTTTCGTAAAAGCTCTTTGCTGTTTATCATTACGCTGAATATTGTATCCTTTTGCTTCTAATGCAAGTGCATATTTACGAATAGTAGATGTTCCAATCCCTACCATATCTGCTGCCTCGCCCGTCCAATACACTCTCTCTTCCATAACAAAAACGCCCCCCGTTATACCTCGTTTTACTTTTCTAATATTAAATGAAATAACCTTAATATATCAACGAAAATTAATTAAAACGGCGTTATGCGGATAGCGTTACGCCTAAAGAGATAGGTTCTGCAAAGAAGATTATCTTTATTTTTAATGCATTTTTTTGTAACTTTTCTACCCTTTGAGTTCTTACTGAATATTTTTATAACACTCTTTAGTTTCCACTATGTCTCTTTTTATGAGAAAAGTATATTAACTAGAGTTACAACTATTTTTATATAACGCCTGCCAGTATAATGCGTTATATAAACTTCTACAATTAAATAAAAAAACCTTTAACAAAAGGTTTTTTTATCAAGAACGCCACCATACGCTATGCGTTATGCGTTACATGTAATCCTTCATTCACTTATATTTTCAGGGAGTTAATAAAGTTTTAAATAACGCTATTCGCTACATAGCGTTTTATGAAGGGTCATACGACCTAAAAAACCTTCATATAAAAAGGTTCGTTTTATATAACGCCGTCATACGCATAGCGTTATATGAGTTTAACTCTAGTTAAACTCAATTTAAATTTCGAGAGTTTTAGTGAAACCAAGATTACTATACCTGTTTTTAGTTAAACTAAAGTTGAACTTAAATGTAATTAAGTACTCATAAGCAATTTGCATATAAAAAATCTCTGCATAGAGTACATACAGAGATATTTAAAAACTATGGTACGTTTATAAGATATTGCTTTTTTATTTACACCTTTAAATCAAATTTTTTAGTTCTTTGAATGTAAATTAGAAAAGACAATGCGCTCATTTGATAGGTATGTCTTTTCCTTTGAGAATAGCTTTAATCCCATAATATCGGGATGAACCTGTACAGTGACGGAACGATAATGTAACCCGTGAGCTTCTACACTAGGAGAATCATTGTTGAGTTTCTTATTGTACTCAGGTTTGAAATAATTGATTAGAGCTGCTTCTGTTGCGTCTAAGATTTGATTATTTAATTCTAGAGGAGGATTCTTTGTGATCTCTTGTAGTTGAGTTAGATCTTCGTCCTCACTATCTATTTCCTCTAATAATTGTGATTTGAACTCTAATAATAGAAGGGCTAGATCTTTTTCTGGATATTCACGTAAAAGATCTGCTTCTAACTTCTGTAACGTAGGATCAGACATTAACTCTTCAGCAGGAAGACGTTCTCCATTTTCTCCAAATGCCTGCCCAATATAAACGATCTCTGTATCTAGGTAATACTTTGAATGCTCACGATAGACTTGAAAAAGACTTAACTCGATAACACCCTTTTCCCACCCTGTAAATACCATTGCTTTACGTGGCTGCTCATATTCAAATTCAAATTCCCTGTGATCAAATCCTGGGATAACACTTGGAAAGACGGAAACGTCAAGCGTCTCCCTTGAAGTATGTTCGCCTGTTCCAACAATGACATCAAAACGTATATAATTTTCAAAGAATTGGACAGAATCTTCATCTATACTTAATTTTGGGATAAGAGTAGCCACGTAAATATTATATCTTCGATCATCTGGCGATAAATGACCTAAATCATAGGGGCAACATAAGGTTAGATGATAAGCCCATGTTTGCAGTCCAAACTCTGACATATAGTTGGTATTCATAGCTGCCTCCTTAGATATTACGTTATTTTTGATATTCATAGACAACCGGAACTTTGTCCATTTTCATGGTTTTGGCCACAATATAACGACGATAGCCATCTTTTAATACCTTCGATTCTTTCTCAATCGTTAACGGCTTGTCAAGGTGTCCTGTACGCTTCACAAATTCAATGACTTCTTCTGTTTTCACAGGGTTTGGACGTGTCTTTAAGAAGGCTTCAGGAACGATAATTTCATCAAAATTCACGATATCCTGTGTCCCTTTTGGCTGAGTAGGTAGCTGTTTCTGTTGTGATGCAGCCTTTTGCTCTTGAACAGGCGTTTCTTTCACTTCTGGCTGTATAGTTTTAGCTTCTTTTTCTACAGTCTGAGAAACAGGATCTTGTTTTTCTTCCTGCTTGGTAGCTGCAACCTCTTGTTGTGCCTTAGAAACCTCTTGTTTCGCTTCTTTTTTATCTTTTGAATCATTGGCTTCTTTATCATTTTTATTCGGGAGAACGGTAATCTGGAAGCAGATAATACCAATTTCCCCAGGGCACTCGTCAATGGGAATATCTAACGTTGGTTCCCCTTGAATTAAGATTTTTTCATGCATAATACTCTTTTTTGTCAGTCCTGTTTTATTAAAGGCTTTCTTCGCAACAAACACGGTATACGAAATAAACGTACTCTTCTTCAGACCTTTAGGCGCAGATGGAGAGCCTTTTTCACGCATATCAAAGGCAACGTAGCGATCGTATTCTCGTAATGGACCTGTCGCAGATCCTGTTAGTGTCATTTTATGTGGCATCGTGATCTCCTCCTACATAGATTTATATATTAATTATTTAGAACATATTTCTAAATAATAATACCCTAATTAAACATCAGCTTCTAAGGGGTTTCTTCACTTTTTGATTAAGAAACTGAGCCTTTTAACTGGTCCTGTTGGTGCAATAAAGCTTGTTCCTCTGGTGTTAAGGCTTGTCCAAGATCTTGTTTCAGCTGCGCCATTTCTAACGAACTGTATGTCGTACTGTGCTCTTGAAGTAAGCTTTCTTCTTCCGGCGTTAGTTCTTGCCCTAAATCTTGCTTTAATTGAATCATTTCAAGCTGTTGATCCAGAGAAATAGCAGTTTCTTGTGTGGACTCTTTTTGCTTCTGTTCAGCTTTTAACCAAGCAGGAACCAATTCCTTACGGATGATATGTTTAGGCGTAAATAAAGCTGCTGTTTCAGCTTCAGTATGTATGTCTGACTCAGATGGTTGATCTTCTGTATTTCCTTTTAGTAGATTGGTAAATTGATTGTAAGCAATTTGATAAACAAGACGGCACATTTCATCCAGTGATAGGGTAGTACCCTTATGATTGGCCTCATGAACATATTTATCTAAGCCTACAATGGCTGTATAAGCGACTTCATGAACTTGCTCTTTGACAATCTCAATCTCTGTATCTCGTTTTACAGCTTTTGCAGCATTTTGAATACGCGCATAAAAATCTTTTAGTTGATGACCATATTTACTTGCGTACACATTATTTACTTTTTTAGGCACACCTTTGATATAAGCAAATGACTGTGAAGCAGATATTAAATGATTATTTAAATGATTTTTAGGTAAATCAAGGTTAATAAAGGGGGACGATGTTTTTTCGCCCTCAAAGCTTGGTGTATCAACGTTTTCAGCACTTTCTGGACTTGTCACAGGAGTTGTCACAGGAGTTGTCATTTCTTCTTGTTGAAGCGTTTGAACACCTGTTGTGTCATGGTCAAAAAAGATTTCCTCACAAATTTGATCAAAATTCGTATGGCTTTTAAGGATAAATACATAGCTATCAGGATGAGCACCTGTTGTATCTTCTTTGATATAACGTGCCACGATCATAAACGGTGTTTCCTTTAATGATTTTACAAAGCGAGAAACGGTACTTTGGGATACCTCAAATTTTTTCATGAGTGTTTTTGAGTGAATGGCTTGAATGCCTGTAGCAACAAGGTTATAAATCACGTAATCTAACATTTCCATACGTTTTTTAGGGAATACTTTATGTAGAGCTACTTGTTGTTGTTTAAAGTAAGTACGAAGGGTTTCTAAAAACGCTTCTTTCTTTTTACGAAGGGTCGGTTTTTCTTTCCATAACCATGTGAATCGTCCATTGAAGGTATTTACATCTTGTAAATAGCAGGTAAAGAGCTTTGTCATTTGTTCATCTTCTCCTTTTGGGAACACAAAAAAGACACTGTCTCCCTTATGAAAGGAAAACAATGCCGTGATTTTGATGAACTAAGCCCTTGAAATAGATGTCAATTTCGTATAAAATAAAGCCATAAGTTTTATTTTATAGAAAAACTAAAACCATTAACAAGAGACTTCGACAAGTGTTTTTCCTACTGTAACTAGGAGGAACGGTTTAAGAGTGCGAGTACACTACTTAAACAGTTGGAGTCTTTTTTCTATCCGCACGTTTTTGTTAGTTTTATTATAGCGTTAAGTAGTCTCATAATTCAATAAAAATTAGCAAAATATATCAAAACAAGTATATTTAGCTATGAGTGATTCTATATTACTGCAGGAATCACCTTTATCATATATGAGTTTTTTAGAGTAGGGGAGGGGAAAAAAATTTCATCTCCTCAAGTATTCTAAAGTATGTTATGATATTTAGTTTTTATTATCTTTGGAAATTTAATGAATTAATACAACTTCAATGGTAATAGTAAATAATCATTCTGGGTAGTGCCATTTTTTATAGTCCTTTTTCTAAAAAGGGACTATAAAAAATGACACTATGCAAAATTCCAAAAGTATGATATAGGCAGCTTCTTCTTATAAATGTAGAAGCTACTTTTTTTATTAATATGTAAGGGGGAAATGGTCCTATTGGAAATTTAGGAGCCCCAAGTGGTGAGCGTACTTATGAGAAAATTAGTGCAGTTCCATTCTTTTTTTGTTTATATTTGAATCTATTACAAATGTCAGATATAGCGTCGCCAGGATATCTAATTTTGTTTTTAAGCATGTAATCTTGAATGTATTAATATGTGACTATATCGAGTGAAATCATCCGGCCTTTCTATTCATCATCCCCATACTTCCTCATCAATTCTTTTAACATATCATTTAAGTTTTCCATAGAAATTACACAACGTTCCATCGTCTTACTTTTGACTTTAATTAAATTTTTAAGAGGCCCTTCTCGGTCGAATTGTTGATTAAAAATAGCTAATGTGTGAACCTGATTCTTTGAAAATTGCTGTCATGATTGATCAGGTTTCTTTGCTTTCTCATCAATTTTTTTAACAGTAGTAGAATCAACATTTCTTATTTTAAGTTCCATATTTTATTTGAAATTCCCAAAATAGTGGTGCCCTTTTAAAAATAGAGAGAAGAGCATAAGGGGTTTTTGTCCCCACAGGCTGCGTGGAGTTAGGCAGAGCCTAACAAAATCTTGGGTACAAGGAAATGTTTGCAAGAACCCCCTCAACGCACCCTCAAATTGCAGGACAGTCCCTTCACCGCACCTTCAGTGATCACAACATTTGTGCTAGAAACCCCTTCACCGACCCTTCATAGTTGATAAATGTCCCCTCAAGGGCCAGTTCATTTTGAAGTGTTTTTTTGAAAAAATAAGACAGAAGCAGGCGGTTTTTTTTATTTTTTTCGCATGTTCATGATTAAAATAGCCATTTGTTTTTACTTACAATATAAGTGATTTATGCGTGCTCTTTTATCATTTATGAATGGATTTTTATTCTATAAACAATGACTGTTCTAAAAACATGAAGGTTCACAGGCCATTAACATTTATCTTTTCACGTTCACATGAGTTAGAAAAAGCCTTTGTCAAAAAGGGAATGGAAAACTATGGAAAATCTGATGCGGAATCACAAATTGCGATGAAAAAAGACGTGATTCAATCGAGTGATGAAAGCATTCAGCTCTATGAGGATGAAAAAAAAGTTTACAAGAAAAGCTCCAAAAATCGAATGAAAAGTAACAAGATTTAACCATGAAGTGAAAAAAAAGGTGTCGCCACAGACTCGCCAATGTGTCGCCAGAAAGTCGCCAGACACCGTTTTTGAGTCGCCAGAGAGTCGCCACTTTGAAGGTTTCGGTGATATCACGATTTTGCTAGGCTTTGCCTAGCCTATCACGCCCTGTGATAGCAAAAACCCCTTATGCTCTTCTCTCTTTTGTATTAGGTAACCACAATTTACAGGAAAGGAACAAATGTAATAGATATAATAATACGAAAGATAAGTACAACTGCAATGAAAAAGATTGATGAAATGACAAAAGAAAAAAGATCTCTCGTCAGGAACTTTTTAAAAGGTTCGTTCGAAAGGGGGAAAGGAACTGAAAAGGCCCCCTTCTTTCATATTGTGGAGTAGAGGGGAGATCGGGTGAAAGAACGAAAATACGTCAAGGATGTTTTACTATCGCCACATGGGACTTTTATCGTTCAAATGATGCAACCCATTTAATCACTGAAACACTTGGAAAGACATTGCTTACCAGCCATTTCAATTCTCATTTGCCACTGTAACTTCAGATGGAACTCCATATGTTACTCCAATTGGGTCACTAATACTCAGCGAAGATGAGCCAAAAGGTTTTTTATTTTTAAATTTTCACTCCCAAAATGTCACGGGAGCTTGAATATAATAATCGGGTCTGTATTTTAGCCGTTAATAGTAGTAAATGGTTTTTGTTACGATCGATTCCTTCTAGAAAACTCAAAACACCTTTAGGGGCACGATTGCCAGGAACCCTTGGGGGAAAACGGATAGTAATTAAGAATGTGATTTACTCTTTAGGGGGGAATTTAGGATTGTTAGGGCGTTTTTTAAATGGATATAATTTTTGTATGAAAACCCTTGATAGGTTAAGTTTAAAGGATCTTCTTTTGAAGATCCTTTAAAGCTTACAAAGCTAGGAACTTTAAGGAAACCGGTTCCCTATGCTTCTATTGATAGACCCTTGTAGTACAACCCTCCCAGCAGACCCAATTGATCATAAGTATGTTGCTAAAAAGTGGCTTTTGCACGAGAACCAATTTTATTGTTTTTATTTTTAATGCAAAGGTATGTATATAAACTTGGAAGGTATGTTTTACTTAAATAAATAAAAGAGGACGTGTGATTTAAGTAAATTATATATGATTGACCAGAAGGATCAATTCGCTTTATGTATTTAATATTGACAATGTAGCTTCGATGTGTGCGCACAAAAATATCATGATCTAACCGTGCTTCCATTTCTTTTAACGTTTCTGAAGTTCTAATTACTCTCACCTTTTTTTCTTCAAATACATAAACTGATGTACATTTATTTTCTGAAGCAATGTACATAATATTTTCATAATTAACTAACTCTAAACTTTTTCTATTCTGAATAGCCAAAAATTGCATCCTTTCTTTTTCTTTATTGAGATAAAGATCAATTTTTCGAAAGCAATCATAAAATCTCTCGTAATTAAATGGTTTAATTAAATAGTCTACCGCATCAATTTCAAACGCCTCATAAGCGTATTCACGGTAACCAGTAATGAACACAATAGCCAAGTGGGGAAATTGAGCATGTGCTTTTTTGGCCACTTCAATTCCACTCATATTAGGAAGGTCTATATCTATAAATAATACTTCTGGTTTATTTCTCTGTATTTGGCGGAAAGCCTCTTTGCCGTCCCCTATCTGAGCAATAACCCTATAACCGTTACTTTCTATGAATTCACAAATACTTAAACGTAAATCTTTATCATCTTCAGCTACCATAGCCCGATACAT
>NZ_CP085448.1:35000-102911 GCF_023824195.1 Priestia megaterium | reverse complement strand
AATTAATCTCCTTTAATTTTAAATTGAATAAAACCTTTTATATAGGAACAACGTATAATCGAGTTTCTTTTTATGTTATGCTAACATTTTAAAGGTGTTACTGTTTATAGCATTGCATCTAATTTTCGTTTATATGTAGTATTCAGAATTATTTTATTACCTAAACAATTAACTAAAATGATATCCGGATAATTTTTATTTTTTTGCCTTCCGCTAACCAATCATGGTTTTGTGTAAAAAACAAATTTGAAAGAGTTCAAGTTTAATATGTAATATTTTAGAAATTTTTATTTTGTATAACTCGTTAACAACTAGAAAAAACTGCTTAACATAGATTTTCCCACTTTGTTTGAAAGGCTTAAGATACAAAGATATAATATCAATAATTGAAAATCCGTCCGGTAATGATGGTTAAGTCTACAAACAGGTAATTGATTCAATTCTCTTAAGCAATAGTCTAGATTCAAATTATTCTTCTAGATAATTCATAATTTGGTACTTCTAAAAGGACTTATTGATATATAATTGAGTAATTAATGTACCTTCTACTCGTTGGCTGCACTATATATATATAAAGACTGACTCTTTGGCTTAGGATTTACTAGATTGCTGAATAAACCCCACCTCATTTGTTAATTGTTGAAAAGCGTCGGGGGACAAATACCGTTGGAGTTCTTGAGAGAAAATTTTTATTTCAATTGAAGTTGACAAGTTCATAGAAAAAACGCTATCTTTTCCAATTAATATACAAAAAGGATAGCATTTTTCCTATTTTAAGGACATTAACTTATCTTAACTTGATAGGCATGGACTGTACTGTAAAAGGGCATTAAGATTATTGTTCATGTACCTTCGCTATGAGCTGATCAATTAACGCCACTAGCATGCACTTATCCCCATCCTTGAATAATATAATAATAGAAAGTGTAATTTTCAAGGTTCGTATTTCTTCACCCTACCTATTATTTTTTCGATAAAAGGTTAAGATATCCTGTAAAGAAGACTTCAATAGAATGTTTGGCTTCCATCCTAATTCTTTAAGTCTGTAAGGAATAATTTCAACCTTCTGTTCTTTTTCGTCAGTTCGTGAAAGTGTTTCAAATTTCGCTTCTGTTAAAGACTTAAAACAGTTAATAACTTCTTCTAAAGAATGACTTTTACCTGAAGAAATATCATATATCTCTCCTGATTTTCCTTTTACTAAAAGAATTTCATAAGCACTTAAAGCATCTCTTATATCTATATAATCACGCTGGGCATATAGGTTATTCACTTCAAGAACCTTTTTTGACTTATTTTCTTCCATATCGACGATTTTTTTTGCGAAAATAGAACAAACCCCATTTGAAAATCCGGTTCCTATTAAGTTGGAGGGTTTGGCGATGACAATATGCATATTATATAAAATGGCCCATGATTGTGCGATTACAACTTGAAGTGTCTTGCTTAAACTATAGGGATGGGTAAGAGTAGACATATTTGCTGGGTCAAACTGGAGAGCTGAACCGACAATAACAATTTTACAAGACGGGTTTTCTTGACGAAGAGCTTCTAGTAAATAGGCTGTGGCCACTGCATTTACTTCCAATGACATCACAGGATCAAGCCATGACTGTCCTACCTGGTTTTGTCCTGCTAAATGAAGAAGAAATTCAGGTTTGATCTTTTTAATCATTCTTCTTACAGCCTCTTTATTGGTTAGGTCACAATGCTCGGTTTGAATTTCTTCATTAAAAGACTGAGTTCTTGTTACTGCAATTACCTCAAATCCTGCTTTTGAAAAATGATGACATGCATGTTTTCCCGTAAACCCACTTGCTCCGGTGATTAATAATTTAGGTAACGAGCTCATTAGATTTGCATCCAATCTTTTAACTCTAATAACATTTGTTTGTAACTTGGAATTCTGTATTGAAAATCGGTTCTTGTGCTTTTAATAGTTCGATCAAGTACTATATGTGAATCTGGAATAATTTCAACATCATTTTTCTCAAAGATTTCCTGTATCAATGTCAATAATTTAAACTTTGAGACTTTTTCTTCTGAACCTAGATGGTACAATCCGGTAATGTCACGCTTAATCATTACTTCAATAGCTTTAGCTAACTCAAGAGTGGTTACACCATTCCACCATACCTTTTCATATCCTTTTATGACCCCATTTTGCTTCATAAACCATAAGAATAAACCAATTCCGTCTTCTTTTAGTTCGGGTCCAATAATAGATGTGCGAATAGTCAAATGTTTATCACTAACAATTTCCCCTAGTTGTTTAGACTGGGCATAAATAGACGTACCATCTGGAATATCATTTTCTGTATAATCGCCTTTGCTTCCAGAGAAAACACAATCCGTGCTAATATGAATTAGTTTTCCTTGACAACGCTCTGTCAGTTTAACCAGCTGATGAGGTAGTAAACTGTTTACTTGAAAGGCCATCTTATTGTTATTAGTAGCATATTCATTTAAAATACCAATGCAATTAATTGTAATATCTGGTTTTATAACTTCTATAATTTCTTCTAACTTTGTTAAATCGGTTACGTCTACATAAATACTGCCCTTATCCGTGGGGTTCCTTGATGTATAGAATACTTGGTATTCAGATTTTTTTTGAAAGTAAGCCGTTATAATATGCCCTGCCATTCCCTTACCGCCAAGAATCAGTATTTTCATTTAAATAAACCTCCCTTTCTTTAACATTTCTCGAATTTCCTCTTTACTCATCAACCCTTTGCTTGAATTATAGTTAACTAAGTCTACAGGATTAAATTTAGAGTAATGTTCTTTTAATCCCTCAATATGAATTGGGGGAAGAATAACAAAATATTCATCATCATAAGCAATTGTCGTTGTACTTTCATATTCTGAAAGGAGAAGTTCATGTATTTTTTCACCAGGTCTAATACCGAGCGTTTCAATCTCAACTTCTTCTTTATTAGAAGCTTCTATTAATACATGGGCAAGATCTACAATTTTACATGTAGGCATCTTCATAACAAAAATTTCTCCGCCTAAACTTTCAAAAGTTGCTTTAAATACAAGTTTGATAGCGTCTTCCAGGGTTAAAAAGAACCGCGTCATATTAAGGTCAGTAATACCGACTTTCCCCTTTTCCTGAATGTGTTTTTTAAATACATGAATAACGCTCCCATTCGTACCTAAAACATTTCCACCGCGTATACATACAAATCTTGTCTTTGTGTTTATCGTGTTAGCGTGAATAATTAGTCTTTCTCCCATTGCCTTGGACAACCCATAGAAATTTGAAGGGTTTGCAGCTTTATCTGTAGAGATATAAATAACCCTATTAACATTACAGATTATTGCCGCGTCTATTACATTTTGTGTTCCAGTCACATTTGTTTTTAATGCTTCAAGAGGTTGATCTTCACATACCGGAACATGTTTTAAAGCTGCCAGATGATAAACATAATCAACGTCTTGGCATGCTTCAATTAATGAATCCCTCTCTTTGATATCTCCAATAACGAAATTTAATTTTGGGTTATTATCAAATTCTTGTTTCATTGTAAATTGATTTGACTCATTACGCGAAAAAATGCGAATTTCCTTTGGATTGTATGTTAATAATTGTCTTACTAATTCATAGCCCCATGAACCTGTGCCGCCTGTCACTAAAATAATTTGATTATTAAACAACTTTATATCCCCCTAATAGTACTTTAATTACTTTATCCGAAACAATTTTATCGTCATATCCTTCTGGATAGGACCATTTTTTTGGTTGGTTAACCATTACGTGTACACAATTAACTATTTGATCTGAGTCTATCCCGGATAGCATATTACTTCCGCACTCAATTGTCTCTGGTCTTTCAGTTGTTTTGCGGATTGTAACAGTGGGAACATGAAATAAACAACATTCTTCCTGAACTGTTCCACTATCCGTTAAAACACAGAGAGCATTTTTTTCAAGCTTAACAAAGTCAAAAAAACCAAATGGTTCGTGAAACTCCACTAAAGGATGAATTTTTAGTTCAGAGATACCTTTAATTCGTGATTTAGTGCGGGGATGGATACTACATATTACTCTCTTTCCATATGCTTCAGCTACCAAGTTGATCCCTTGTATAATTTCTAGTAATCGATCTTCATGATCTACATTTTCAGCTCGATGTGCCGTTACTAAAAAATAATTCTCCTTTTCGACTAGTAGTTTATTAAGGATGTCACTTTGTTCAATTTCGCACTTATAATGTTCTAAGACTTCGTGAATGGGGTTGCCTGATACAATAATTCGATTTGAGGGAACTCCTTCTTTAAGGAGATTTTCTTTACTTTGGGGAGTATAGGGTAGATTAAAGCTGGAAATAGCATCAATGACTCGGCGGTTTTTCTCCTCAGGTACTTCTAAGTCAAAACAACGATTTCCAGCTTCCATATGGACAACTGGAATACCCATTCGTTCCGCTAAAATTGCACATAAACCACTGTTTGTATCGCCTAGTACCAAAATTTTATCTGGCTTTTCCTTTAAAAAGATTTTCTCTAGACCTTGGTACATTTTTGATAACTGTTCCCCTAGTGTATATTGTTGATCGAATAAAATATAATCCGGTTTCCGCACTTTTAATTCTTGAAAAAATACTTCACTTAAGGTAGAAGTGAAATTCTGTCCTGTATGAACTAAAATATGCTGCTTAGCGTAATTGTCCAATTTTTCTATGATAAGGCTTAAACGTATAATTTCAGGTCGTGTGCCCAAAATTGTCATAACTTTCATACTTTACATCTCCCGCCTAAATGCAATTTTTAATTTCTTTTTTACAGTCATTCCTCTTTTATTAAACTATGCTTTTATCTCAATATTGCTATAGGCTACTCTATCAAAATCTCCCTATAAAAAAGCCCTTTGACAAACAAATTTCGTGAATTCGCCTGATGATTTCTTATTTGGGCTAATCATCTAATCATGTAAAAGGACCAAGCTAATGATTAGATTGGTTATAGTTAGTTTGAAGCATAAGATGAAAACTCTATATTCATGTGTGTTATATGGTCTGAGAAAATCTAACCAAGTTATGTTTACTGTGATGAGGGTATAAAAGCAACTTCGTTTTTCAATTGACGAAAATTAAGATCTTATTTAGATTCACTCAATAGCAAGTAAGAATAATTGGTTATATACGTTTTGAATGTTAATAATTATAAAACAGAAAAAAATACTGATTCGGTAGTTTTTTTCTGTTTTTTCGGGTTGTATAGAGTATTCATTTCTAGTTAAGTCGGGTAAGGAAGGGGCATTGCTGCCCCTTCCTTACCTAAGAACCGTACGTGAGCCTTTCAACTCATACGGCTCAAGCCTCCCATTGCAGGTCCATTTGCAGTCGTATCTTCTACCAAAATGGTAAGCTAAACGTACGCCGACGCTTCAAGTGGAGGTATACATAAAAGTACGTTTCTTTCGTATCTTTTACCCTCTGTCACATCGTTTGATCTTACGATCCCCCTACTGTTTACACAGATGACAAAGGGCTTACCAAGTTCCGCATCTTATAGATACGACAAGGTTAGGTGGGTTCTTTACTCCGGGCAAGATACGGGACGCGTCACAGTAGCATTAGGAGTCTACTTTTCCTCTTGCCAATAACCAGGTAAACCTGTGCACTATCTTGAGCTAACGGTTCCGAAGCTTGCAAACCTTCACTAATATTCACCATACTCATCTTCCCCTAGCAATGTTCCGAGTCGTGCACTGACTCTCTGTTTCCGCATTTCCGCATGCAACCCACGAGCCCGTTACCAGAAACGCAGTTTTAGACAGGGATAGTTTTTAGGAATACTATCGTGTTTTGAAAGTAACAATATCCATCCACACTTAATTCAGTGGATTTATCACATAAAAACTAATTATTTTCCGGGTTGTCCAATCATCTTCGATTAAACAATCATTTTATATAGTAAAGATACTAAAAGGGGGTATTATATTGAATTTACAAGAGATTAAGGGTTCCCATGACGTAATAGTTAGTTTGGGAAGTGCCTGTAATCCTGCAATGCAATTAAGAAGACATAACCTAAGAACATTTTCTGGTCCACTTGATTGGAGTGTATCTCTATCACTTTCTGATGTGAGTAGATTATTAAAGAACAAATTTAATGGGTTTATGGAACTCAAAAATATGTGTTTAATTGATGGATCTGCTTATGTTCTCGACGAAGGAATTAATATTCAATCAACAAAATCTTATTTTATAAAGGATACTCATTACAATATTCTCTCGGTTCATGATTTCCCAATAATTCCAAATTAAGATTGGACTGCAACATATCCCTCTTATAAAGAAAAACTTAATCATAGAATAGATAGATTTCTTGAAAAGATTACAACTAGTCAATCTGTTTTGTTTGTTAGATGGGCAGCAAGCTATGATCAAGCAGTCGAATTACAATCTGTTTTGTCGCAGATTGTAAAAGGTCAGTTTAATATTCTTATCCTTCATCCAGTAGAAGGTTCACAAGGTATTAGCACAATGAATTGGGGAATAAATAGAGTTTGTTCAGTTAAAGTCCCTAATGACCCTAATGACAATGAAACTTGGGATTATGTTTTAAATGGAATAACACTATTTAATTAAGAAACAGTAAAATAGATTTGAGTACTAAGAGCATCGTCATAAGCATTCTTAAAGGTATATTTATAAAATAAAGATAATTAGAAAAATTAATATTTTCTACATTTTACAAGCGTTTTTTTATCATTGGATATTATATTAATATAAATTAAAATTATAGTTATAACCTGAAATATATGGTAATAGAAAGGAGGGTTTTTATTTGATCGAAGTCATGGAATGTCAACTACTAATTACCTGTTGTAATCAGGATGGTGGTCTCTATATAGCTAATTTTAAAGATGGGACACATAGTTTAAAAAAAGTCTTAAATATAGAATGTAGAGGAATAGCAAAATATAAAGATCATTTTATAGTAGTAAGTACAAATGGGATTCTGATCCTAAATGAAAATTTAGATGTCATACAAACTAAAGAATTAACTGAAATGTTAGATTTACATGGAATTGCTATTTATAAGGATCAAGCTTTTATTGTAGAAACAACAAAAAATTCTATTGGTATTTACGACCTTAAAAAAAACATAGATAGAGTGGACGAGATTAAACTTTCACCTGAAAATTATGATACTTGTCATATAAATGATATTTTTATACAAGATGATAAAGCCTATATCTCTATGTTTTCATATACTGATAAAAGTTCCTTCCTAAGTAAAATATCAAAGAACAGTAATACACAAGGGGTTATCTTAGAGTACTCCTTACTTGATAAAAAAACAGTTAGAATTATGCAAAATAATCTGTTTCAACCTCACAGTCTAAAAATATATAAGGAAGAATTATACTACTGTACATCAGCAGAATTTCTTGTGCAAAAAAATGAGAAAATTGTTTTTAAAGGTCTAGGTTATCTAAGAGGATTAGATATAAAAAATGAAATGATTTTTATTGGTCAAAGTGAAAGCAGACATGTTGATAGGCTCCTCAAAGAGCAAAATAATATACTATTTGATTGTGGGATTTACATTCATAATATGTCTACTAAGATGTCTTCTTTCATACATGTACCATCTAAAGAGATATATCAGATATTAATAATCTAACTAGTTAATATGAAACATCTTAGAGTAAATAGTCATTGCTATTGCAAAAAAGGACAAGCAATAAACAACTAATTTATTAACTTATTTTTAAGTAAATTTTCTATCATGAATATCATCCAATATTTTAAGCAAACTACTCAAGACGCTATAAAACATCAACTTACGACTACTATTCAACGCACAGAAAAAGACTGCCTCTTTTAGCTGGGAAGAGACAGTCTTTTTCTATTTGTAATTATGCAAATCAGGAAGGTGAAAAAAGAAGGGTAAAAGGATTTTTAAGTGCTGGACCAAAATTATTCGAACTACATTACATTTCCCTATATTCCTTTATTTTCCTTTATGTAACGTGCCCATTATAAATGAATTTTTATATTTTGAGAAAACTACTCAAGATACTGAAGAGTATCCTATATAAAATCTCCATTATCCAAACAGAAAAAATTACTGATTCTCCCTGTAGACTTTTTAAATTTAGGTGACAGAATATCAACCTTTACTAACAGTGCGACTAATACTTACAATAGCAGCTAAATGTTTGCTGTTAAGTCAGTATTGTTAGTGATAATGGTAATATCCCTAGAATTATCAATTCTAGATTCTGATAGAAAACTTTTAGAACTATCTTTAATATTAAATGTTCCTGCTGACAACTTGCATATTGTATATTGCCCGTTAATATCAGTTAAAGTGCTAGTAATAAGCTCCTCGGCAATGTTAAATACTTCAATAAGAATATTAGACAGTCGTAAGCCTGTCTTTATATCGCAAATCACTCTGGGAATAGAGTCAACATTTGAAATAGGAGTGAAGTCAAATAATGATATAGGGACTGTTTACCTGCAATGACAGTTACCTGTGGGTTTCTAAGGTAAATCCATCAGCTGTCACGGAGATGTTATAAATGCCGGGATGCAATTCGTTGATAGTAAAATTACCTTTTGCATCTGTAAAGCCCACTACTACTAATTTTTGATCGTTTAGAACTGTTACTGTAGCACCTTGAGTTGGTTGTTTTGTTTCAGTGTTAATGACTTGACTGGTAATTGACCCTAATTTAGTAATAGAAGTAACTACAAATCTTTCAGAAATAAATTGGTTGCTCTCAAGGGTTACTGCTCGTTGTTGATCTAGATAATTATCGGTACTTACAAAGGTTGTGTAGGTATCTAGAGGTAATTCTGGAACAACATATTGACCACTTTCATTTGTAAAACTAGAAGCTATGATCTCTCCTTGACTACTTACGATTTCAATTTACGCATTCGCAACAGGGAAAGTTGTTAATCCATCAACCACGTGAATTTCAATAGTATCTAAAATCGGCAATGGATATGTTAAAGAGAAGTCTTCGTTTATCTCTTCAACAGCCCTCAATTTTCATCTGTCTAAAGTAATCCTTTAAGAACAGCCCCCCCCCTTCCTTGATTAAAGAAAACTTTACTATCACAGCCAATCTTACATAAACATAAAAAAACATGGGTGTAGATATTAGGATCCTTTGTCACGTCTTTCGAATATAAATACAGAGACAAACTTTTTTATCCTTATTTTATATTTTTAAGCCTTATATCTACTTTACAACGAGACGTGAGGGTACGAAGGTATACCACCTTTAAAAGATAATACAACCTATTCTAAAAATAATACAAAAGATATTTTCTTTGAATGGGGTATTGATTGAGATCTTTGAGCAAAGAGTGGAGAATTAATTTTACAAAATCCTCAATTAAATGGTCTTAAAATCAATAGTACTTTAAAAATGGGAGGAAAAAGAGTGACAGATAATAGAAACATCACTTGGCATGATTACACAATTACAAAGAAACAGAGAAGAAATCAAAATGGACACGAAAGTTTTATTATATGGTTTACTGGTTTATCAGGATCTGGAAAGTCTACAATTGCAAATGCTTTAGCCAAGGCATTGTTTATACGTAAAATCAATAACTATGTTTTAGATGGTGATAACATTAGACATGGACTTAACAAAGATCTAGGGTTTTCAGAAAAAGAGAGAACTGAAAATATTCGACGAATCGGTGAAATATCCAAATTATTTGTAGACAGTGGCCTAGTTATTCTTACAGCTTTTATTTCACCCTTTCAAGAAGATAGAGATCAAGTGCGCCAACTGGTAGAACCCAAAGAGTTTATTGAAATATATGTAAAATGCACACTCGATGAATGTGAAAAAAGGGATTCTAAGAAACTTTATCAAAAAGCTAGGGCAGGAGAGATAAAAAACTTTACAGGAATTGATTCCCCATATGAAGAGCCCGTTAATCCAGAGTTAGTTGTTGAAACTGATACACTTTCAATAGAAGAATGTGTAAATAAAATAATAATATATCTAGAGACAATGAAACTAATTTAAAGAGATACTTCATATCCGGTCAATAAATTCCTCGAACTTGAATCAATAATCATTCTCCTATTTCTAATGAGTTATTCTCCGTTTATAACGACTATATTATATAAAGTTTGGTAGAAAGATATTTCTTAATACTCTGATTAAATAATTCAAATTTATCTTTTCTAATGCCCTCCCCTCTTTGCTCTCTAAGACTTATGAAAAATTTTCTTTTGCCTATTCTATTATTCCCCATATAACTTTATCCCTTGCAAAAAAATGCACGCATGGCTTTTGACGGTAAAGGAAAGTATTTACAGGAGGACACACATGAAAAAATTATTTATTTTTGCGTTTATTGGCTTTTTAGCCCAATTAATTGATGGTTCTTTGGGAATGGCTTATGGTGTCACCTCGTCATCTCTCTTATTAACCTTTGGAATGGCTCCTGCAATAGCTTCAGCTTCTATACACATATCAGAAGTAGTTACCACCGCAGCTTCAGGAATTTCCCATATGAAATTTGGAAACGTGGATCGCCAAGCCGTTTTTAAATTAATAATTCCAGGTTCTATAGGGGCCTTTATAGGAGCTTGTTTTTTAAGTAATATGCCAGGAGATGTAGTTAAGCCATATATTTCTTTATTTTTATTAATGCTAGGTTTTTATGTTGTCATCCGTTTTTTATTTAAGCATAAAAAACGTAGTGAACAGAAAAACCTTAATTTATCTATAAAACAAGCTATACCGTTAGGATTAATAGCAGGCTTTGCTGATGCCACTGGTGGAGGTGGATGGGGACCTCTCACAACTCCTATATTATTGTCGAAGGATGGTAATTCAGCTAGAAAAGTAGTAGGTACAGTTGATACAAGTGAATTTGCTATTGCTATCTCTGCTACTCTAGGCTTTTTAGTTTCATTAGGATGGCAAGACGTTAATTGGTTTTGGGTAATAGCTCTTATGTTAGGAGGAATTATAGCAGCTCCCATCGCGGCATGGTTAGTAAGAGTAATGCCTTCGCACTTTTTAGGTGTTTTAGTAGGTGGTTTTATTATTTTGACTAATATTTGGACATTACTCAAAGTCTGGTCTATAAATAATATGGCGGAATTATTTATTTACGTAACTATTGTTATATTTTGGATATCATCTATTGTTTTTACGATGCGGAAGAACCAAAAAAATAATTAAAAAATAATTTTTTAATTATTTTAAGTTGTATTTAGACTAGTACAGGTAAATTTCTTAATAACAAAGCCAATTAAGAAATTTACCTGTACTATATTTCAATATAAAAAGGAAAGGTTTTGTTTATTTTTATTTGAGATATAAATTGATTTGTTATGTTTTATCTTTCAAAAATAAAATTTAATATCCGTACATATAGAACTTAGTTACCAAAAATCTTACTCCAAAAACTTTTTGGTTTTGACTCTAGATTTTCCTGGGCGGCCGCTATCAGCTTTTTTGTATCACTGATTTCTCGTATAGCACTCGTTAATTTCTCGTCTCTTTTCTCTAAATTGTTTTCAATGTATTGATCCTGATAATCCAGTTTCTCTGTAAGGTGCTTTATTAGCTTGCCTTGTTCATCTAAACGTTGGATAAGTGCAAATTGAAATTGCTCATCTTTTTCAGATCGATCAAGTAATTCTTGGACTTTATTTTCAAGAGAGTCTACTTTTTTTTCAAGGTTTGATTGTACGTCTACAGCTTCCGTTATAACTTCTCCCTGTAGCCATTGGTTGACCATCTTATAACTCCAGTTTTGTTCTTGAATTCGTTTTTTTATTTCAATTAATAAATCGATGTTTCTTTTGTTATATCTGCGATGGCCCCCTTCCGTTCGTTGAATCTGGAGGTTAAATTCCTTTTCATATAAGCGAATTAAATCAATGCTTAAACCAGTTAGTTTCACGGTATCTTTTAGAGTATAAACAATTTCTTCATCTGGGTTTTTAGACATTTTTCTAGAGTGCTCCTTTCTTTATAAAAAAATCTAGAGTGATTAAACCCTTATTGTAAAAGGTTTTTGAGGATTCTAGAATGCACTTTCACTAGGTTTTTTTCGAGAGTTGTATAGTTGATTAATTTCTAGAAAATTTCAAGATACTCCTCTTTTTTTTAGAAGACCATTAATTATTTTAAATCATCTTAACAATCCTTGCTTGGTTTTTATTCTAGAGAAAATTGCTGAGTTTTCAAGGGGAATTTTTTATCTAAGGTACATTTCACTTTGATAAACATGTAGATTCGTAACGATAAGTTGTTTTCGGTTCAGTAGAAGAGCCAAATTAGCAACTGATTAGTTCACTTTAATAAAGAAGTTTCAATTCTAGATGTTTGTTGCTGTGAACTAAATTCTAGTATGCTTAAACGCTTTGATATAAGAGGGTTAGAAGTGATTCTAGAAAGTAGTTATACCAGTTTTAGTTTAAGATTTAAATTTGTTTCCAATTCTCGAATTTATTCTTGTTTTAGAAAATTAACTTTTACTTAGGCTCCTTTTTCCTCTTATTTTCAATACTTATTATACTTTAAAAGTATTGCAAACCTAAACAATAAAACTTAAGGATTTTTCGAGAAAGCAATAGGGTTGTTTCTTTGCAATAAAATTAATTTGGTGAGGTGGGGTAGCTGAAAAACTGATTTAGATTACGATAAGTAAATTACTGGATTTCAAACTCCTATTATTTTTTAATATTGTTCTAGCCTGTCTTTCTTTTTTATGAAAAATTAGAATGGATAAAAGTATTGACACTAAAGGGATTTAACTAATTCTAGAACGTACTTTCACAAGAATTTATTCAAGATTACGATATTCGTTTTATTTCTAGAATAAGTATGAATTTCTCTTGAGTTGTGTTCTAGTTTTCATACTTAAAAAAGCCTTTATATCAACTAGCTACATTAAAATAATTCTATAACCATCTATTGTTTATAGAATAGTATGGCCAGTAGATTTAAACGGCGACCATTTTCTTTATACTTTAGTCTAACTCAAGTTTAACTAAAATATAAGTTCTAGAAAATGCATAATTACACGAGGTTATTAAGTTCAACTTACCGTCAAAAAAATCCTTCATAATGCAATTTATAAATCCTAATAAGTTGAACTTGTTGTTTGAAATTGCAGATGATTTTTAGATTGGAGCGCAAAGAATTTTAACCTTATAGAATTTTTTATTTGCAAATCAATTTAATGGATTCAAGTATTTATAGTAAGGGTTACTCCAATAGATTAGTAGAGAAACCTTAATTAGTAAGAAGTCATTTAAAAAACAACAGTATTGCTGCTTTTTAAATGATAAAGGAAAAAATATACGCTTTATATTGATTTTAAATATCTTTTGTATCGATACAAAGCATGGCGGCTGGATAAACCAAAGTAATAAATAGTCTGCTCATTAGAATAGCCTTCAAGAAGCTTTTTTAGTATACAGCTGTTTCGAAATTGCGTAGATCTTACTTTAGCTTGTATACCTGAGCGTTGAACTTCTTTTTCAATCATACGCTTTACACCAATTAGACTTATCCTTCTAGGTTTATTTAAGTTGTAATCGTACCAATAAACCATCTTTTGAGGGTGAAAAGAAAGAAATAAAGGATCGTCTGTATAATCTTTCGGCTTAAATAGTGAGGGGATAGCTGAAAAATAATTGTATATTATTTTTTTATCATCTCTAGAAATATCCAAGACACGTTTTCCTTTGTTAGTTGTAATAGTTAATGCATTTTGACTAAAGTTAATATCCTTTATATTTAAAGATACTATTTCATTGATTGTAAGACCGTAATGAAGCATTAGAATCAATATTGATTGATTACGAGGGGCTATATGCTCATGTATTTTTAATTGTGTATCTGTTAGATTTTTATGACGTATTACAGAATCTAAAAGTAGACGTGTATCGTTTTCACTTATAAAATCATTGTCAGTTAGCTCTCTCTGTTTTTTTGTTGTAGCTTTGAGCGATCCAATTTGGTCTATTAGGTCGTAAAACCTTAATAAGCCATTTAGGTGTGAAGCTACACGCCTTAAATTGGCTTCTGACAAGTTTTTTTCTTTTAAGTAGGTAAAGTATTCTTCGTAGCGTTCCATTCCTTCTGGCAAAGTTTCTGGCGTCATATGGGGATGCTGTTGATTTAACCAACGAAAAAATGCATTTAAATCATGTTTGTACATAGAGATTGTAGAATGTTTTTTTCCTGATTCGTGCAAATGAACGAGAAAACGTTGAACAATCAGAGGAATATCCATACAAAACACCTCCTATTTAGGTAAATTTAATATACTATTAGTGTAAGTAAAAATAAAACACAGCCGTTAAGATAAATCCTACACAGATTATTGTATATTAAATTTACCTTCTTTTCAAAAAAAATATCTTACGCTTAAAAATATAAAAACACGCCATTGAAGACGTGTTTTTATATTTAACTCTCATTTGAAACTTGATTGCTCAAGAAGGTTTGGTAAATCTCTCTTAATTGTTTATTTTTGAAGTCATTTATTAATCTTGGCTTAAGTCCTGCTTCTTCACGCTTTTCTAAGTCTTCTTGCATATTTCGGAGTACTTCTTGTACTGCCGCTTCTTCTGCTTTTTTGAATTCTTCCTGGTTTGGTTCCTTAGAATTTAAAACTAACATTTTTCTTAATTCTTGAAATTGTAAAAGCCTTGCTTCAAATTCTAGTTGAGTTCCATTTTCCTTAAAAAATAATTTCTGCCTTTCCTTTAATGTTGGATTTTCTAAAACTCGATCTTTATCTTCAGTTTCTCTTATGAAATCTGGAACCAATTCTTTTCTGATAGGCTTTTTAGGCTTTGCTACCTTCGATTCTTGTGATGCTTTCGCATAGTCTTTTTGAATGGACTTTATTACGTAAGAATGCGGATGAGTGATATCTCCCATAATCAAACGATCTTGCGTGTATTTGATATTTCGTTCTACCTGCTCTTTCGTAAATTCAGATAAAACCCACTCAATTTTTTCAGGCTTAACTCCTAAGCTCACCAAGTCATACTGTAACCTATTTTCTTTTTCGTTGTCTGTTAACTCTAATGGTGGCTGATTTAATTCGGGCTCTTTCTCTTTAACAGAGCTAACACCATTCAATGCAGGCGAACTAGTAATAATAAATTCTATGGATGTTACTTTTCTACCTGTTTTTATTTCGACGAATTCAAAGTGAATATCTGTTTTATTATTAATTTCCTTTTGAGCCACTGCTAATACTTTGCTCTTAAAATGGCCATACTGTTTATACTTAGTAGGTTCAATAGCTAAAAAATGACGTAATTCTTCAAGAGTTAGCTCCCTTTTTCGTAGACGCTCATATTGCTTAAGCAGCTCATAAATACGAATAGAATAAACCGAATTTAGTCTCACTACATTCTCCAATTGATACGAAGTGAATTTTTCTTTAAGTTCTAAAAATAAATACTTTAAGCTAGGGTGAAATTGTAATGTTATGTATCCCTCATTTTCTTCGTAAATAGACGTAATAACCCAGTTATAATTTCTTTGTCTACCTTTTTCCTTTATGGTAAGAATTTTTGTTTGAAGGCCATTCACAATTTCCTTTAAGTATGAATAAAACCCTGTACCTTTCTTATTTCCTACAATTTCAATAAAATCTTTAGCTCGAAATCTATATGTCTTTAAAGTTTCATCATTAGGTTGTACTTTAGATGCCATGATTAAAAGGATTCTTTGTTCCTGTAAGGACAGTTTATACGTACTCTCAATAAGGATGTTTGATTTTGTTACCCAATTTTTTATATTTATACTTTCCAGATCATATGGTTGAACTACATTTGATTTCTTCATAAAATCCCCCATATTTTTCTAAACTATCACTAAAATATCATAAAAGTGATACTGTGTAAATTTCCATCTCAAGCACAGTCTGTCCTTTTAATTTAAATATCACGCAAAATTGGTGATACTTTATGAGGCCTTTTACTCCTAGAAAGATTAATTAATATTGATTTATTGCCTTAAATCATAAAATTCACGCGCAAAATTAGTGATACTTAAAGCCTGTCTACATCCCTCACGCAAAATTGGTGATACTTAAGGCCTGTCTACATCCCTCACGCAAAATTAGTGATACTTACAACCATATACAGGGGAATACGCAAAATTAGTGATAGTTCGCGCAAAATTAGTGATAGTTCGCGCAAAATTAGTGATAGTTTCACGCAAAATTAGTGATAGTTCGCGCAAAATTAGTGATAGTTCGCGCAAAATTAGTGATAGTTTAGGCTGATAAAAGCTGTAACATCAATGCCTACAGAGTCTCTAAAACAATAAAACAATAAAACAAATATATAAAACAATATATAAAACAGAAAAACAACTGTAGTGGTTGTGCTATAATTTATAGATTTTGAAATTATTTAAGGAAGAAATATAGGGATGTAAATTCTTATGTTAGCAGTATATCCACTGGTAGTGATTTTTAATACTAAATGAGATGAGATTATGGTTTTATAGGAGAGAGGATGAATTCTTATTGAATTATAAGATTAATAGACGTTATAATAGAGTCAACAAAACAGTGCGGAATATAAAAAGACTCCAACGTGTGCAAGTGGTGCGCCAACACCCTTACACCGTCAACCCTAAAAGGACTAGGGAAAACATCTGTCGAAGTCTTGATACATAAATTTAATTACGCCTCTATTTTATAGGATAATTAGATTTATTTCAAGGGAGTAGTCTGTCAAAAAATCCGACATCGTTTTCCTATTTTCTGGGATGCGATGTCTTTTTTTGTTCCTAAAAAGGAGAGGATAGACTAATGTCTACTACGCGTATGCTTACGACAGAAGAATTTGATTATATGAAAAATTATCAGAGTTTCATAGAAAACCGTTCTCAACATCAATCAATGAAACGAAAATTACTTAAAGAAATTATCAATCTTTACGGAGAGAAATTTTATCGACTTCATGCAGGAACTAGAAATGCTTTGGACCGACTTTGTTGGTTTGCTGCAGAAAAAGGTTTTTGCTTTCCTGGTAGTACATATTTGGGCCAAACATATGAAAAGTCAAAAGGAACAATCGATCGTCATTTAAGAGAGCTACGAAAACAAGGACAAATTGTTACTGTTTATCGTCGCTGTCCACGCAACAATGGAAAGGGAAATCCGGTACACTTATTTGTCAACCATCCTTATTTTGATCACTGGGTTAACTATTTACAGCTTAATTTAGAGTCTGATGTTGAAACAGATGTTGAAACAGAAAATGAGCAAAGTGCTTGGGGGAGTAAGGGTAAAGAGGAAAAAAATTCTTCTACCTATAATTTATCTTTAAAAGATTTTAATAAATACATACGTAATAATGTAAATATTAAACTCTCATCTGATTATGTACCATCTTTTATTCCAACATCTTTTAAAGATGCTGTAAGGCCTTTTTTTACTTATGCAGATGATATTTATGAATTATGGGGGAAAGTACGTTTAGCTCATAAAATAAGTGGTCTTGAGAAACCCTTAGAGGATCTAGTACTCATTGCAGTTCAAGCTTTTAGAGAAACTGTTTTTGCATATAAGAGAAAGCGAATAAAAAATACTTTTGGAGCCTACTTTTTTGGAACATTAAGAGGTTTATTTGGTGCTGAACGGAGAAGAGAAGTCCAGCGAAGTTCTGATAATCCGTTATTTTATAACTTTCTAGAAGTATAGTTCTTGTTTTCAATATTTTTAATAGTATATATACGTATGTAGTTACAATGATTTCATAACGGCTTGGCCGCCAAGAAATGAATTAAAGTTTAAACTTTCTAGAAAAAATACTGAAAAAATCTATTTATTTGGAGATAATATAATCAAAGTGGCCATTTCGTTTCTAGATATTAGAGAAGCAATTAAAACTTAGAAATAATTTGATACATCTGGCCGCTCATCCTTACTTAATGCATTATTTTAATCTTTTTTGTTAAACCTGAAGAAGGTAGTTAGTAAATTTATTACTGATAAATAATTTTATAGGAGAGAGAGAAGACCAATTAATAGATAAAGAAGCTTTTACAAGTACTGTCTCTCCAACTTAGAGCCTTCCTTATATACAAAGAAATTCATTCTGTTTATAAACCTTCTTTAGAAAATAGATATTTACGACTCTTCTTATAGGCTGTAGCATTGATGCCAATATGATTATGGATGTGTGCTTTGTCAGTATGGATTTATACAGCTGCTTCATGCTCTTTGGCTATTTCTCTGACTAAGTGCCATCCAATTTGATTGGCTACTTTTGTATTGATCCAAGAGAAAAAATAATAAGTTACCACCATTATCTAAGTGTAAAACATATCTTGCACTGATTGGTCGAATCATAAAATATAAGGAATGGTGGCAGATATCGCTATTCACCGTGATGATGCAAACAATCCACATGCTCATGTCATGTTAACCATGAGAACATTAGATCAAGATGGATTCGGCAAAAAGAATCGTGACTGGACTGCAGACTTCGTAAACTCCAATATTCTAGAAAATAGGCACACCTAGATAAAATAATTAATAATACATAGTGGATCTAATTCACATGCCGAAGGTAGCTTCACAACGGCAAGTGGGTCTAATTCACATGCCGAAGGTGACAATACAACGGCAAGTGGGGATTCTTCCCATGCGGAAGGTTCTAATAATACAATGGCAAATGGATTTGCTTCTCATGCTGAGGGTATAGCAACAAGTACAGGTATAAATGCAAATGGTGCCCATGCCGAAGGGGTTTCCACTAACGCTTCAGCTCAGGGAAGTCATGCCGAAGGAAATAATACAACGGCAAATGGATTTGCAGCCCATTCCGAAGGTAACTTCACAACCGCAGGTGGGGATATTTCCCATGCAGAAGGTAACGGTACAACCGCAAGTGGAACTTCCTCCCACGCAGAAGGAACAAATACAACCGCAAGTGGAACTTCTTCCCACGCAGAAGGAACAGGTACAACCGCAAGTGGATTTGTGGCCCATTCCGAAGGAACAGGTACAATTGCCAGTGGGGATTCTTCCCACGCGGAAGGGTCAGGTACAAGGGCAAATGGATTTGCTTCTCATGCCGAAGGATCAGGTACAATTGCTAGTGGGGATTTATCTCATACTGAAGGATTGAGTACAACAGCAAATGGTTTCGAAGGAGCCCATATTATGGGACGGAATGGAGCGGTTAACAACCTCAATGGAGATCCAACCTATTCATGGAATGTAGCCTTTGGAGCTATTGCGTATGACCTTACCGGTCTCATCGGAAAGCTTCTGAATAATGGTAATATGTTTGTCGACGGGGCGTATTTAAGTCCAGCAGCCGATTATGCGGAAATGTTTGAAATAATAGATAAAAACCCGATCGATGTTGGTTACTTTGTTACAGCAGTAGAAAAGGGGAAAATTCGAAAAGCCACCGCAAGTGATCAATTTATTTTAGGTATCACCAGTGCAACGCCAAGTCTCATTGGAAATAGTGCAGGATTACGATGGCAAGGAAAATATTTGACCGATGAGTGGGGACGAAAAAAATATCATGAAGTGACGATTCCGGCTGAAAAAGACAATGAAGGAAATATTCTTATTCCTGAAAGAAAAGAAATGCAGCCAATGCTCAATCCTGAATGGAATCCAAGTGAAGAATATATCCCTCGTACAGAGCGACCGGAATGGGTGGCTGTTGGGTTAATGGGTCAAATACTCATTCGAGATGATGGAACTTGTGAAGAACAAGGATATTGCTGGACGAATGATGAGGGAATTGCAACGAAAGCAAGTCAAGGATATCGTGTGCTGAAGCGTACAGGAGCAAATCAAGTATTGGTGTTGGTTAATTCTCTACCTTCAAGAAATGAGCTTGATCCTGTTGTAAAGCTAGAAAACTAGCAAAACTAAAAGAACAAGGCTATCTCATTGAAGAAGAATTTCAAATTGAAAAACAAAAACTATTGAACTCATAACTCTATTTCATTCTAGGCAAGTTCATCTTTTGATAAACTTGCCTTTTTATATTATGTATATCGTATACAGTTGTAGTTAACATAATGGGTGTTATCGATACCGAAAAAGGATCTTCTATTTCGAAGATCCTTTTTGCTGCTAATTCAACTCAAGCACCCATGGGATTTGAACCTATCAACTAAATCGTTAGCCCCCTACTTGTAAAAACATGATTTGAAACGTCGGCACTTCCCCACAAGAGCGTGTTACCTGAAAAATATATTACTTTATAGATAACAGCCTTCACTTTCTTTAGATTTCTTCATTAATTAATAAAAAGGAGAAAAGGAGGATGGGTAGGTTGAATAAAGGACTTCAGATGATTTTGGCCAACGTTTCATACTTCGAGGATTTTAAGAAACTTAAATACCCAATGATACCAGATGAAAAGTATCGGGAAAAAATCGTTCATGAGATAAGAGAGATCTTGGAGGCAGAAATCCTTGATCAAGAAGCTAAAGAACGAGTAAAACAATGGTTACTTGAAATTCAAGAAACCTAGAAAAACAGCTTTAGATTCTAACAGGAGAGGTGAATAAAATGGGCTGTTTGTTTGACCAAGGCCCCGACTTTGGGACAGCATTATCTTTATCAGATGATGACTTTGAACTGGTGGGGTTTACTGGAGGTTTTACTTTTACATTTTACGGAATAAACTATGGCAGTGTTTTTGTAAACTCTAATGGAAATTTAACGTTTAACTCAGGAGATCCAGACTTCACCGAATCTTTTCCTGAATTTATCAATGGTAATAACCCGAGGATTGCACCAATTTGGGATGATTTTAATCCCTCAACAGGAGGTGCAGTATTTGTAAAACAATTACCGGACCGATTTATTGTTACATGGAATAACGTACCTGAATTCCCTAATACAGGCACCAATACTTTTCAAGTTGTTTTATTTGACACGGGATTAATTGGCTTTGCCTATTGCAATTTAGATAGTGTGGATGGCTTGGTTGGAGTTGCGAGTGGGAATGGCGGACCTTCGAGTGTATTTCGCTATGCTCCCCCGACTAATTTTGATCCTCAGCAAACAGTGGTAGGGCCAACAGGGTTTCTTGATACAAATAACCAATTTTTAATTTGGGAGTTCGATGGAGTTAACTATGATTTATTATTAGATACATGCTTTCAATGTCCAGACGACATAACGGTCTCAAATACTCCTGGTCAATGTGGAGCGATCGTCAATTATTCGGATCCTACGATAAACATCTGTAATGTTGTAACGACTGAGTGTACACCGCCATCAGGTTCTTTCTTTCCTGTGGGCACGACAACTGTTACCTGTACGGCTACAGATGCAGCTGGAAATACTTCTACGTGTTCCTTTACCGTCACAGTAAACGATACTGAACCACCTACTATTACTTGTCCGGCTAATGTTATTCAAGCAAATGATCCAGGACAATGCGGAGCCGTTGTCAATTACCCACCACCTACGGCTTCTGATAACTGTCCAGGGGTAACAGCTATATGCACACCAGCTTCAGGTTCTTTCTTTCCTGTGGGCACGACAACTGTTACCTGTACGGCTACAGATGCAGCTGGAAATACTTCTACGTGTTCCTTTACCGTCACAGTAAACGATACTGAACCACCTACTATTACTTGTCCAGCTAATGTTATTCAAGCAAATGATCCAGGACAATGCGGAGCCATTGTCAATTACCCACCACCTACGGCTTCTGATAACTGTCCAGGGGTAACAGCTATATGCACACCAGCTTCAGGTTCTTTCTTTCCTGTCGGCACGACGACTGTTACCTGTACAGCTACAGATGCAGCTGGAAATACTTCTACGTGTTCCTTTAACGTTACAGTAAACGATACTGAACCACCTATTATTTGCTGTTGCGATTGTGATTGCTGTTGCGATTGTGATTGTTGTTGCGATTGTGATTGTTGTTGCGATTGTGATTGTTGTTGCGATTGTGATTGTTGTTGCGATTGTGATTGTTGTTGCGATTGTGATTGTTGTTGCGATTGTGATTGTTGTTGCGATTGTGATTGTTGTTGCGATCGTGATTGTTGTTGCGATCGTGATTGTTGTTGCGATCGTGATTGTTGTTGCGATCGTGATTGCTGTAATTCTCGCCGAGATTCCCTATTACGATTTCTTTTACGATTGCTATTTATTAATTTTAAAAAGTAATAATTTTCTAAGCCAAGTTTTCTTGGCTTTTTTTATCCTAATAATTTATTTTATATATATTATGAAAAAACTACTGACCATAGGACAGACCCCCGAGAGTTTTTTCTGTTTTTAGGCTGTATACGCTATTCATTCTTTGTTGGAAAAGTTAAAGTTTATTATTTTGAATATTGACTAAGGTTTTTCTTTCTTTTCTAAAAACTCATTTATCATATTTAATTTCCTTACTGTTTAAATCGTATACTGTCTTAAATATAAAATCATGTTCATACATCTAAATGCCTCCCATCATCTCCAAGCGAAAAATCCTTTGAAAATATATGATAAGAAGTTTGGACATATGTAATAAATAGTTTTTAGCCATGAATAAAGAGCATTGATTAGAACAAACTACTCCAGATGAATTGAATAATCAAAAAAATATGATTGCGTTACAGGAAAACTACCTTAATCTCATGGGGTGGTATTTCTGTTTTTAAGCTGTATATCGTATACATATGTAGTTAACATAATGGATTTTCTCAGTATTCATAAGATTTTCAACCCATCTGTTCTTGTACTGAGAAAATATTCTCTGACAGTACGTCTCTATAAAGAAAATTGGCTATATTCCATGGAGATAGCTGGCTTTAAAAATATTTTTTAAAAAATAGTTGTAATACCCGGTACTCAGTAATACAATATACATATAATAAGTATTACTTAATAGCATGATTTTCAAAAAGTTATTAAGTGAAAATTCGCTTCGGTACTAAGTTATACTGAATATAAGTCAGACAAAATAGAGGAGGTTCTGAACATCGAAAATTTAACTGAAATGCTGAAGGGTTCGCTGGAAGGCTGTGTGTTAGAAATTATCAGCCGCCATGAAACCTATGGCTACGAGATTACACGCCGCCTGAACGAGCTTGGGTTTACCGAGGTCGTAGAAGGAACGGTCTACACTATTCTCGTACGATTAGAAAAGAAAAAACTGGTGAACATAGAAAAAAAACCATCAGATATGGGCCCACCCCGCAAGTTTTACTCACTTAATGAGGCTGGGCGTAAGGAACTTGAGTTGTTTTGGAAAAGGTGGGATTTTGTATCATCAAAAATCAACGTCTTGAAGTCAAACTAGCTTCATAAGATAGTACATCGGATATTTTTAGAGGATCTTATTAAGCTTTATAAAAAAGGAGGAAAAATGACATGATAGAAATATTCAAAAAAATGATTGGTGATAAAAAAGAGTATAAAATGATGATGGCACGGGTTGAAGACCTGCCAAAGGACTACCAGTTTGTATTTAAGAAAATTCAAAACTACATGTGGAATTTCTCATCTGGAAACGGGATGGATATGTTACACATGCAGTATGAATTAATTGAGTTATTTGAAGCAGGTGCTGCAGAAGGTAGACAAGTGCTAGAAATCACTGGGGACGACGTGGCTTCCTTTGCTGATGAACTAGTGGCAAATGCTAGGACCTATATGGCCAAGTATCGTGAAGATTTGAATCAGAGTATCATGGAACGATTAGGGAAAAATAAATTCAATCAGTAATACCGACTGAATAGCTAGTTACAAATGTGGATTGTCACTTTCGCTATTCAGTTATTTTTTTAACTCAGTACTAAGTTATACAGATTATAAGTCAGACTAAATAGTAGAGTATAGGGAATCTAGCTCCGCAAGGCGCTCAGCTGGATAATTACAGCTCTGGTAAGCAGACTTGTGGAGCTTTTTATAAGGAGGAAAAACGTATGAAGAATGAAGCTATTTCTGTAAAAGGGTTAAAAAAATCTTTTAAAGACAAAGAAGTTTTAAAAGGAGTAGATTTTGAGGTGCATCGTGGTGAAATTTTCGCACTGCTGGGTTCAAATGGAGCAGGCAAGACGACGACAGTCAACATTCTCTCAACACTGATGAAGGCCGATAACGGCGAAGTAAGTATTTACGGCTTTGACGTCCAGCGTCAATCGGCTGACGTTCGCCAGAGCATCAGCCTAACGGGGCAGTTCGCAGCTTTAGACGGCATGCTCACTGGGAAAGAAAACCTGATAATGATCGCCAAGTTGCGAGGGGTATCTAATCCCTATCAAGTAGCTGACAATCTACTTGCAAGATTCAGCCTGACCGACGCAGCCAACCGCCGGGCGGATCAATATTCTGGCGGGATGAAGCGCCGTCTTGACATAGCTATGAGTCTGATTGGGGCGCCAGCAGTCATTTTTCTCGACGAACCCACGACAGGACTTGATCCGGAAGCCCGGATTGAAGTCTGGAACACCGTCAAAGAGCTTGCTGGCGGCGGTACGACCATCTTGCTCACAACTCAATATTTGGAGGAAGCTGAACAATTGGCAGACCGTATAGCCATCCTACATGGCGGAAAAATCATCAAGACCGGTACTCTTACCGAACTCAAAGAGATGTTCCCCCCAGCAAAAGTGGAATACATTGAGAAGCAGCCAACATTGGAGGAAATCTTCCTCTCAATCATCGGCAAAAAGGAGGAGAGCTAAATGAAAAACAAAACAGGTGTATTACTAGAGCGTTTGATGCGCAACATCATGCGCAGTCCGGATACGATTATTACGGTGGCAATTACGCCGATTATGATGATGTTACTGTTTGTCTACGTATTTGGTGGCGCCATAAATACAGGAACAGACAATTACGTCAATTATTTATTACCGGGAATCTTGCTGATGGCTATCGCATCCGGCGTCGCTTATACTTCCGTGCGACTGTTTACGGATGTAAAAAGTGGACTGATGGCGCGTTTCATTACAATGCCTATTAAACGTTCTTCCGTATTATGGGCTCACGTGTTGACATCCCTTGTTTCTAATGCGCTTACTATCGTGGTAGTTATCCTCGTTGCGCTCCTGATGGGTTTTCGTTCTAGCGCTGATATCCTGGATTGGCTGGCGGTAGCCGGGATACTCGGGCTGTTTACGCTAGCCCTAACATGGCTGGCTGTTATTCCAGGGTTGACAGCGAGATCTATGGAAGGGGCCACAGGCTACTCGTACCCACTGATTTTCCTACCTTTTATCAGTTCCGCCTTTGTTCCCACTGAAACGATGCCTAAAATTGTTCGTGCATTTGCTGAGAACCAGCCCGTGACTTCAATCGTGAATACGATTCGTGCACTCTTGTATAATGGGTCTGTTGGCAACGATATCTGGATCGCACTTGCCTGGTGCGTCGGTATCATGGTCATCGCTTACTTCTTCGCCAGTAAAGAATTTAAACGCAAATTAGGGTAAATTTTTATAACTTGAGCAAACTACTCAAGACGCCGGGAGGCATCGACTACTTTCGAACCCTTATTCGTTTCTCTAAACAGAAAAAACCTACTGATCTCTGTCCAGTAGGTTTTTTCCTTTTTTAAGCTGTATATGGTATACATTATTAGTTAACATAATCAAAATTCTAGGAAACAAGAAGCTTGTTGAATTGAACAAGCTTCTTAACATATTCATTTATCTATTCACTTATCACAGATAAAACATTTCATTAACTTCCCATGATTCGACAATTTGACGTGCTGTTCTTGGATCATATCCTTTACCCATCAGATAAGTAATAGCTGCTACTTCCATCATAGCATGAGGAATCGATGTTTTTTGAGCTTCATTTAACCCATATTGTACCCATGGGTTAACCCTCGATAACGTTTCTTGTTTGAGATAGTATGACGTAGCGTAAGGAGGATACATAATAATTACATCCTTTCAAATATAGTTGAATATCACAATCTCATTTTATGCACGTTAACTACTCCTGTGAAATACGTAATTCATTGTCATATAACAACTAATGAATAACATTCTATAATTTGAGCACACTATTCAAGATGTCACAAACATCGTCCTAACAACAAATGTATGTAGGTGGATGAAAAAACTACTGATAATGTCCAGTAGTTTTTTCTCTTTTTATGCTGTATATCGTATACATGTTTAGTTAACATAATGTTTTTTATCGGAAAAGCTCTTAGAATAATTTATTCTAAGAGCTTTTTGAATTTATAGATCAGGGAGGCGTAAAAAGAAGGCCAAAAAGATACGGATTCAGAGCTGAAAGCATTCTAACTACACTATATGTTTTCATTCTCTGTTAGGTAACTTGCCTAAATTGAATACTTTTTTATCATTTGAGCAAGCTACTCAACTGTATGCATTCTTAGCTAACATACTGTAAGTGGCTTTTTCTCTTTTTAAAGTGTATAAAATATACTGAAAAAATTTTAAAATAGACAAACATACAAAAAGACCTTATTTTTTCACCATTTAAATAGGACAAGCATATGCTATATTGTAAGGCGAAATCTTTATAAAGAGGTGAATCTAATGGGCTATTGGAAAAATGATTATGATTCTGACTCCTCAAAAAATAAGAAGAAATATTATAAAAAATGCTGCTATTACTATTATTACGACGATCCTTGTTATAAAAAAGACAATAAAAATAAAGATAAAGATAAAAAACATGATTGCTGCTGTAAAAATAAAAAGCACTATTAATTAAAAAGCTCCTCAACATGGATTAATTAATTCTGTGTTGGGGAGTTATATATATTTCTACATAAAAAAACATTGACTTAAGCTTAGCCAATGTTTTTTAGTGATTAAAATTTTGAAAGAAGGTCTATTTTTAGAAAGACGGATGACTCTAAAAATGCTAACTACGCTATATTCATTGACATATTTTTAGGTGAATTGTCCATAACGAGTAAAATTCTATATTTTAAGCAAACTACATAAGACGCCGCAAGGTATCAACTTGGTGTAATTCGTTTTATGTTAGAAAAAACTACTGATAAGGTCCAGTAGTTTTTTTCTGTTTTTAGACTGTATATCCTATACAAAGTTAGTTGACATAATACCTCTTTCCGGAACACACATAAAAAAGAGAACCCCTATTGGGAAAAGGGTTCTCGATGGAGCCTTGTTTCTCCTTTATGCAGCTTTTTATACATCGTTGATATGACTACGTTCTTCGGACAGCTGAAGGAAACGAGAATGTATAAAAAGCGCACATTTTATACATATGCAATATCCCCGTAGAGATAGCTTTTTTTAGAAAAAAATGTTAATATGTAATTCCATAATGATGATGTTCAAAAGGCAACCTCTACCGACGACCGGAGGTTGCTTTTTATTTTGCTAACGAAATTAAGCACCTTAAAAGTATTGAAAATGATTTTTTAGACTTTAGTAGTAAAAATCGACTGAGAAGATACATCTCTTGATGGATAATAAAGATTAAATATTTATATAAAATATAAGGTAAATATAAAACGTTTATTGATTAGAACAGTTTAATATACTGACTTAAGAAAGGATCAAAAAATGAAAATTAATCACCTCAATCTAACTGTTACAGACGTACCGGCTACTCAGATTTTTTTGGAAACCTATTTTGGTTTAACATGTAAGTCAAGCAAAGGAAAAGGCTTTGCAGTAATGTTGGATAATGATGATTTTGTGCTTACTTTAATGAAGGGTAATGAAGTCCATTATCCAAAAAGTTTCCATATTGGATTCTCTCAGAAAAATGAAGAGGAGGTAAACAAAATCAATCAAAGATTGAAAGAAGGAGGATTTAACGTAGAACCGCCAAAACAATTACATCGTTATACCTTTTATGTAGAGTCACCTGAAGGATTCCTAATTGAAGTATTCTATTAAACATTATCACTTTTAAGTTAATGAGAATCCCTTCCAATTGAAAGGATATACAAGAAAGATTCTATTAGTCCTCATAAATTTGGGGGCTTTTCTTATATCTATCTTTATGCTACCTAGAATGATGTAATATCAGGTTTTATAACGAAGTAACAATTTTCATGGAAGGATAAAAGAATGAAAGTGGAAAAACAATAAATAATTTTAATTAATATTTTTACTCTGAATTCATTCGATTCTCAATACTTCCTTCTCTAGGACAAACTTTACTATGACCTATATCCTTGCTGTACCAGTTAATTTTATGGTCAATCATTGCTTGATAAGACATCAATTGATTTATTTTTGAATTTATGTTTTCATTTTGTTTTTTAAGCATTGATATTCGTTGATCAATTGTTTCATCACCCCGCATTACAAGAGCTACAAATTCTTTTAAATCAGCAATGGTCATACCCGTTGCTCGGAAACAGCAAATATATTTAAGCCATTCAATATCTTTAGCTTCATAAATACGTCTGCCACTTTCATTTCGCTTAATAATCGGAGTAATACCTTCTTTTTCATAATATCGCAAAGTATGAATTGATAAGCCTGTTTGATCTGATACCTGACTAATTGTATAGCTCATAGTTAATACCTCCTGTCTCTTTATTATTTATTACATATAACTATGGAATAAAGGCCCACTTACAAAAAAGTGAGCCACAAATATCAATATCTTTCTTTATTATATTTCCTGTTTAGTTGGTCTTACAATTATTTCATTGACAGCTATATTATCTGGTTGAGAAATTGCATATAAAATCGAATTAGCAATTGCTTCCGCAGGAAGTCCAAATTCCCTAATCTGTTCTTCAATACCTTTTTTAATTTCTTGATTAGAAATGCAATTTACCAATTCTGTATCCACTGCCCCAGGTGAAATAATTGTTGTACGAACATTATTTTCTACTTCTTCCTGTCGCAGCCCTTCAGTAATAGCCCTTACAGCAAATTTCGTACCTGAATAGACAGCACTTGACGGAAAAGCTATGTGCCCTGCAACAGAAGAAACATTAATAATATGCCCTTGTTTTTTTCTTCTCATATAGGGGAGAACCGCAGCAATACCATAAAGGACACCTTTTACATTTACATCAATCATTTGTTCCCATTCTGTCACTCTTTTTTCATGCAAATAAGAAAGGGGCATAAAACCAGCATTGTTAATCAGGACATCAATTTGTCCAAAGTTATCTAGGGTAAAACTTGCAAGATCTTCTAACTGTTGTTGAGAAGTAACGTCTGTTACTTTATATTCGACTGTACCACCTCGATTTTCAATTTCTGACTTGAGTTTTCGTAATCGGTCCTCACGTCTTGCAGATAGTACAACCTTAGCTCCTTTATTAGCAAGTACTTTAGCAGTTGCTTCACCGATTCCACTTGAAGCTCCAGTTAAAATAACTACCTTCTCTTCAACATTTAACATTACTGATCAATCCTTTCTAATCTTAAGATGTTTCTCAGTATAATACCTAGAGTGCGCTCTAGCTCAAGAGCTTTATAAAAAATTCATTTCTGCTTAAAAGCAAAATAGTCCGCCTTTAGGCGGCTTAACTAGCCTTCAGGCTTTTTGTTTTTTTAACGAGACAAAATATAAAAAGACCCTTGCAATTCTAAGAACGAATTGTTATTGAATCTAACTATGTATGGTTCGTCTATGGTAAGGACTGTCCATTATAAACATTCCAAAAAGGTACACCTTTTGAGATAACAAGAAATTAATAATAAAGTGTCTATTTAAATCTATAAATAAACCTTTTTAAACGACCGAAAAAACAATAGATGTTATTGTACATTTTTTTCAGGAATTGAATAATTTAAAATCGACTTAACTTCTGAGTATAAAAAAGTACGTTCGTAATTTATTTTCAAACTTAAACGAACGATAAAAATGATAGATTTCTTATCAAAAATAAAAGTCCGTAAAGGTATACTTTTACGGACAAGATATTTAAATCTATTATAAAGTGTTAAAGTACTTATTATCGTTAACAAAAAAGAAAGCTACCCCATCGTTGCAGGACGGATAGCTTTTAGGGAATTTATATGTTGAAATTAACGGAAAAGTCTGAATAATAGTATAACAAATTTATAAATAAGGTAATATAGGACAACCTTAAGCATACGTATAAAAGGTGTACTTTTTATCCCTCCTCCTACTTGGGTATCGGGTAAATGTAGTCATATCAAGGATGGATAAAAAGCTGCATAATTCATAATAGAGACCCTTTTGAAATCCCTTGTCGCACAAGGGATTTTTTTTCTGTTTGGTTCTTTTAAGAGGTATTATGTAAACTAAATTTGTATATGGTATACAGCCTAAAAAGAGAAAAAAACTACTGGACCTATCAGTAGTTTTTTCTCTTTTAGTAGTCGTAACCATCAGTGTAGAAGCCATCTCGTGGGTAGCAACGACGAACCCATCTACATTCTTGAACCCAACGACAGCGAGGAGGACGAGGATGATAAGGAGGATGATAAGGCTGTTGATGGTATTGAGGCTGTTGTTGTCTGTAAAAAGAATCATATTGGTGAAAATGTTGTAAATCGTTAGGATTTACTTCAGGTTGATAATGGTTATACAAAGTAATCTCTCCTTTGACTTTTCTCCAACATACTATATGTTCATTTAAGGATTTGATATGGACTTATAACTAGGAAAACGAGCCTGTTTTTAGGTATTTAAACTAAATTTAACTTTTAATCTGTATTTTTTATTAGGTTAATGCCGATAACACTCATTATGTTAACTAAACATGTATACGATATACAGCTTAAAAACAGAAAAAAACTACCTTAGACTTAGGAGAGATAAGGTAGTTTTTTCTGGAATAGCTAAAGAAAATAGGTTGTGGACGCCTCACGACGTCTTGTGTAGTTTGCTCAAAATACTTATAGTTATTCATATTCATGGGTTTACGCATGTCTAATGGTAAATCCGAATAATATGACAATGGATTTAATTTTCAGTAGTAGGGGGAGTAATAATGATTGATGGATTTGTAGAGAGATCCTTAGATGAAATTCGTTTTTGGTCAAGGATTATGAAAGAACATTCTTTATTTCTTAGATTGGGTTTTAGATGTGAAGATACTCAATTAATTCAGGAAGCAAATCAATTTTATCATTTGTTTGAACAGATAGAACACAGGGCTCACTCATTTACTAACCAAACAGATCCTGAACAAATGAAAAGGTTTAATTCAGAGGTTCAACAAGCTGCTACTGGCATATTTGCTTTTAAAAGAAAGATTTTAGGTTTAATTTTAGATGGCCGAATGCAAGGGGCAAATAACTTTCCTCTGTTGGTTGACCATATTAGTAGAGAAGCTAACTATTTTAGAAAGAGACTGATTGAATTAAACGAGGGAAAATTAAAACCACTCGCTGATGCTATTATCAAGGAAAATGTATTCTTTTTAAGAATTATGGCTGATCATGCCAAATTTATAGGTCATCTCCTTGATCCATCAGAAAGAAAACTAGTAGATATGGCTAGAAACTTTAGCAATGATTTTGATCAATTAGTTTTTCAAGCAAGAGACTTGGAATCTATGAAACCTCAATCTCAGACTGTCCCCCTTCTAGATCAATTTCTTGATGAAAACCGTGTTTCAGTTGCATCACTTCGGGATTTTAAGAAAACGGCCAGAGAATTAATTGAAGAATGCAGAATTAAGAGTATTATCCATCCACTTCTAGCAGATCATACTTTTCGTGAAGCCGAAAGATTTCTTCATATCATTGATATGTTTGAAGCTAGCTTAAGAAACCAAGATCAATCCTAATTTCTGAAAGAAATGAGATGAAATATATGTTAGTGGTTTGTAAGAAACATGTTAAGGAAGGTATTACGTGCTTTGATGTTCCTCATGTAAAGAAAATTAGCAATTCTAAACTCAGTTGTTTGTTTTGTAAGGAAGAAGCCAAAATAGAGGTCTTTTTGAGAATCTCTGATAAACCTACATTCTTTAAGCTTAACTAAACAATTTTTTCAAAGGCCTTTGTAAATTATAAAGGCCTTTTTATTTCCGATAAACAACATTATGGTAACTAGCTCTGTATACCATATACATCCTAAAAAAGCGAAAAACCTACTGGACAGAGATCAGTAAGTTTTTCTGTAACGTATCATGGTTTTTGGAGTGACACTTAAAGTGTCTTGAGTAATTTGCTCTGGTTACGATGTATTAATTCATATAAAAAGTAAATAACCCATGAATCAATACATTCAAGGGTTATCTACTAGTTCAATTTACAAGCACGTGAGGACTTTATAAATCATATGCCTGTTTTAAAATGTTAGGACTCCTTGTCCATAAAAAACAAACTACCCCTAAGTCGTTTGGAAAGGTCGGGAGGTAGTTTATTAGGTGGAACGAGGAAAATATAAATCTTGCTACGAAGGACGCTATCCATCTTGAGTAGTTTGCTCGTAGTATGAGAAAATATACGATGTTAAAATCCCTTAGAATTATAATTTTAAGGGATTTTTCTCTTATAATAGAATTTAAAAACCGTCGTGACTTGTAAATGGAATATTTAATCTGCTTTCTACCGCACGTAGTCTTTGATTTAACCTATTCAGACGGAATGTATGGCGTTCAACAATTTGATTTAGCCGGGTAATTTCTCTTGCCTGTTGCTGGTTTTGTCTTTCAAGATTTCTAATTCTTCTTTCAAACCCTCCTAGACTTTGAGGTTGTTGTCTATCAAACTCCTCTTGTTCTTGCTGTGGTGTATATAGATCGTAATCATAAGGGATATAGTTATAGTATTCAGTCTGTTGCGGAATATATCCAGGATAATAATTATATGGGTTCATCTGGTCATCTCTCCTCTAAATTTTCCAAATTGGGGTAAATACCCTATAACTTATGTATTTATAGGAGAAGTGATAAGGGCAAAAGTCTAGGGATAACCTTGATAGTAAAGCTTTGGGCTATTTTATGCTTTTTACTGATTAATTTACCTACCGACCCATCAAAAGACCCTTAAATCATTTAAGGGTCTTTTGATGCCGATAATGATGATTATGTTAACTAAACATGTATGGCGTATACAGTATAAAAAGAGAAAAAAACTCCTGGGCTCAATCAGAAGTTTTTTTCAAAGGTTATTATACATGAGATGATATCCATCATCTTGGGTAGTTTGCTCAAATTGTTAAATGTTATTCGTATAAACAATTCACCTGAAAACAGGTCGATGAATAGAATGTAATCTGGATTCTTAGAATCATCCGTTTTTTTTTGAGAAAATGCTTTCCTCAGAGTATTTATCTAAATATAAAAAACATTGGCTAAGGATTAGCCAATGTTTTTTATATTTGTTGCATCATTTGTTTTATTCATTATAGGTAAGTTACTTAAAGTAAAGAGACTGAATATGCTGGAATTGATGAATTTATAAAGCTTTGATTTTTCAGATCTAGTAAGTTATTCTAAAAAGCCTTAGGATCATTGATTTTAAGGCTTTTGGATATAGTTCATTATTATATAAGAGTGGTCAATTACAAAAAAATAACACAGATCTCCCTGATGAATAATTTATATAAACATGAGCGTTTAATTGGAGGTATAAAAGTGACTAATTTTCAATCATTCAGTGGAGTAATAACTATGATTAGCGATTTTATGACAGGAATAAATGAAGAAACAGGATGTAATAAATTAGTATCAGTAGATAACGGTTACGGAACTTTAGTGAATTTTGTTATGACACCAGACACTTATGTTGTTGATTATGCAATGTTATCTATAGGAGATAGAATAACAGCGTTTTATGATATGGATGTAGCAGTTCCCTTGATATTTCCACCACAATATCGCGCAGTTATTATGGTTAAAGATACACCTTATCAAAATGTAAAAGTAGACTATTTTAATAGTCAATTGGAGAGCAGTGATGGCAAATTAAAATTAAATATTGCTCCTTCTACTCAGATTGTATTAAAAAATGGGCAAGCATTTACAAGGTACCCTTCAAATCGAAACTTAATAGTTGTTTATGGACCTACAACAAAGAGTATTCCTGCCCAAACAACACCGTATAAAATAATTGTTGTTTGTTAGTAACACCAGTATGACTTGTACTAGTTTAAATTATATATTTAGACTGATGGTTTTATTTCATCAGTCTAGTCAATTCAATTTGTTTCGGATCTATGCTAAATCACATGGGGAAAACAAAGAGCCTGCTAATAAACTATCAATTAATATAAAAAGGGACTACCAAAACCAGGGGCCACCGAAACCAGCTCTCCCCATAAACCGTACGTCTCCATGGTTTAACTGATTTTCTTGAAAATATAAATTAGGTAACAAGTGCATTTCTGAATTCATGATCAAAACCTCCGTTTTTTCTTATCAAAGCAAGAATATGCATTTACCTAGCTTCCTTTTTGGGTGAATGTCCATATTTTGAAAAAAATAAGTAAGAAGTAATAGTAGAGAAAAGCCTATTTTTAAAATAGAAAATAACGAAAAGGCATTATACAAGCTATAAAGAAATATCTTAATTTCTGGAGGTGAAATTATGGCGGTTGTTAAAGCTACCACTTCAGACATAGCTCTTTTAGCGAGACTCCTTAGAGCAGAAGGTGAAGGTGAAGGCGAAAAGGGGATGCTTCTTATAGGAAATGTGGGAGTTAATCGAATCAGGGCGAATTGCTCTGATTTTAAAGGACTGAGAACTATTCCACAAATGATTTATCAACCCCATGCATTTGAAGCTACTCAAAAAGGCTATTTCTATCAAAGAGCAAGAGAAAGTGAAAAACGTTTGGCACGTCGAACTGTCAGAGGAGAACGTAGTTGGCCTGCAAAATTTAGTTTATGGTATTTCAGACCTCCTCAACAGTGCCCTCAAACATGGTACAATCAACCCCTTGTTGCTCGATATAAGCTTCATTGCTTTTATCAACCAAAAGCTGAAACATGCGAAAATATTTATAATACTTATTAGGAATTCTCTATAATTTTATAAGATGATGTATTAATCTATATCATTAAAAGCAAAAAAACTAACTTCTTTCTGACTCAAAGTTAGTTTTTTTGCTTTTTAAGTTGTATATTTTCAAAGGATTTTCTCAACGTTCAAGTCCACTATGAAGTATATTTGATGTTAAAAAGGCGCCAACAGGAGGCAAATCGATGTTGCTAACGGCAGGTCCTGTGAGACTTGTATCTGTCGTAGCAACCCAAGTTCCATTCCTACCTGCTAGTAAAGAAGGTGGGTTCATAATAACCCGCCCACTTAAAACAAGATGTCGAATTTTAGTAGTGGAATCATCAAACATAGTTAAGTTACCAGAATATGTGGCATAGGGTGAATCAAAGCCGATTTGTTTGGCACTCTCATTCCAATATCCATTAATGGGAATGAGAGTGCTACGAAAATTAACTGTACCCATTACTCTATTACCTGTAATAGAGTTAATGATAAGCACACCCCAAACCATAGGTCTACCTGCAATCTCAGCATGGATACCCCATCGTGATGGAAATGGCATACTAACCCTGACCTTCTCTGTAGGTTGCAAAGCTGATTCCTCCCCTTTTCTGGTGCCATAAATTATGAATACTTAGAAACATGTAAATGAAACAATTCGTCTTGTATCTATACCAAAAATAGTCCAGAATCGTCCATTCCATCTGAAACCAGCAACTGATCTCGGTCCCACAAAAATAGGGAAATACCAAAAACTTGACCCATTTCTAAGCCATATATATGTGTTACGGAATAAACACAACGAAATGGCGCCTGGATCGACTGCAAATGGTGTTGCTGTTTGCTGTTGTGGGATGAATGCTGGTGGTGGGGCAGTTGGAGCTTGCTGTCCACCAGGTGATCCGGGGAAACCACCAGGTGATCCGGGGAAACCACCAGGTGATCCAGGGAAACCACCAGGTGATCCGGGGAAACCACCAGGTGATCCGGGGAAACCACCAGGCGATCCAGGGAAACCACCAGGGAGACTAGGGGATGGGAACTGTGGGCCCAAAAGTCTTGGATAAAAATAAGAATCTATATAACTTACATCCATATTTTTTCACCTCAATATATTATTAATACCTAATACAATATGAGAAATAGGCCCAAAATGTTCGGACCCTTATGAATATAGCAAAAAACCTTAAACAAAATATGTTAAAGAGTCTTTAAGTTCAGTCGTAATGGGATCTTATCTAATAAGATCCCATTATTTATTTCCGATAATAACGATTATGTTAACTAAAGATGTATACGATATACAGCGTAAAAGAAGAAACAACTACTGAGGCTTAAACAGTAATTGTTTCTTAAATCTTATAAAAGACAAAGTAGTTAATGAGAATGGAACGCTCAACTTATAATATGCACGTCAATGATAAGGGTGAGGACAAGTGCTGATTCTATATAAAAATTTTATTATTTTTATATCTACTTCCTAGAAATCACATTATGGTGCGACAAGATGTCGCTTTTATATAGTGTGGCTTATGCCACTGGTTTAGACGCAAAAGCTATCCCCGTCCAAAACTGCGTTTCTGGTAACGGATTCGTGGGTTGCATGCGGAAATGCGGAAACAGAGAGTCAGTGCACGACTCGGAACACTGCTAGGGGAAGATGAGCATGGTGAACATTAGTGAAGGTTTGTAAGCTTCGTCAATGTTAGCTCAGGATAGTGCACAGATTTGCCTGGGTATTGGCAAGAGGAAAAGCAGATTCATAATGCTGCTGTGACGCGTCCCGTATCTTGCCCGGAGTAAAGAACCCACCTAACCTCGTTGTATCTATAAGATGCGGAACTTGGTAAGCCCTTTGTCATCTGTGTAAACAGTAGGATGACTGCAAAGTCAAACGATGTGGCAGAGGGTAAAGGATACGAGAGAAAGCAAATGCCATTATCTCGAAAGAGAACAGGAAAGCAGGAAACTGTATAACTGGATGGATACTATCGTCCTTACGGACAAACCCATGATAGGCCCGAAAAGGAGCTGACTTCTCGTTGGTCTCTCGTAGGAACATAAGGTTGTGGCTATCTTCTGACGAAAGAAACGTACTGTTATGTATACCTCCATTTGGAGCGTCGGCGTACGTTTTACTTACCGATATGGTATGTGATGAGGATACGACAGCAAATGGATCTGCAATGGGAGGCTTGAGCCGATGTGTCTTGAAAGGGACTCGCACGGTTCTTAGGGGAGGCAGGGGCAGCGATGCCCCTAACTTACCCGACTTAACTAGATATGAATACGGTATACAAGCTATTTTGATAGATGTCCAAGCAATTCACTCACTCTTGTATATATTAAATATGTACAAGCATTATAAAACTATTAATATAGGAGTGAAGGAATAAATGGCTTTAAATGGTGGTAATACTGTAGTTGAATCAGCTGCTATTGCCTTGATTAACCAAGAAAGACAAAGAAATGGATTAAGACCCTTACAAGTAGATGCTACTTTAAATAGATTAACTGCGATTAAAGCGCAAGATATGGCTGTAAATCAATCTTGCGAACATTATAGTCCTACAATTGGCGGGGATGAGGGCGTTTTATTAAATAGAGAAGGAATTACAAATGTGTATGCTGTTTTTAACATTGCTTGTGGACCTGGATCAACACTAGATACAGCCCAAAAGGTTGTAAACGCGTGGATAAATAGTCCACCTCATTATGCTAACATATTAGACCCAAATATCACTCGAATTGGTATTGGACAAGTATATTCACCACAAAATAATACCAATTATTGGTCAATGATCGCTACAAGTGATTTTCAAGCCCGAAATGGATGGGTTCAACAAGGTGGAAAATGGTACTTTTATGTTAATGGCATACCGCAGACAGGATGGGTGCAAGTTGGAGAATTATGGTATCTTCTCGATAATACTGGAGCTTGGACACAGTGGTTATATAAAGCCCCCTTTTATCACTACTACAATGGCACTAACTGGTCAACATACTATTACGATGCCCAGAATAAACAATGGTGGTTCTGGAATGGTACTGCATGGGTAAGATCGCAGTAATGTTAATCAAAGTGAAAAAATGAAAACTGTCTAGATCACATTCGAAGGAAAATGCTACTACTTTGTTCTTATTACCATTTTTAACGATTAAAGAAAGATCTTTATCTTGAAAAAGCATAAAAAGATACTAGTTCAAAGTCAATTCGTTTTCGATTAACTGATAGAATTACGCGCAATATCAAATAATTATGTCAATTAACAATTAATAAGTTAAAAAAGACGCTAACTTATAAAAAGGAGATGTTAAACATTGAGACCAAAAAAGGAGAAAAGGGAGAAAAAAAGAAATAAAATAATGAAGAATCGAACCTCTTATACTGCTAATCAACCACCTCCTACTGATTCACTGTTAAATATGCTATCATCAAATCCTCCATTAAATCCACCGTTAAATATGTTACCATCAAATTCCTCATCAAATCCACCGTCAAATATGCCCCCATTTATTTAATAACTATTTAGAAACAATAAAAAGAATTTGACTATTCTTCTGATAGAATAGAAGGCATTGGAATTATTTCCTCCAATGCTTTTTTATTTTCAATAGTACTTATTATGTAAAATAGAAATGAATACTTTATACATTGAAGAAATAGAAAATGAATAAAACCTATACATAAGGTGTTTTGCCATCAGTTTAAATTTGCATTATATTATAGAATTTTGAGTATATTACAAAACTTTTCATAAATGTGATTATGGTAGCTAACTTTGTATAGGGTATATAAAAATTCCGTAAGCGCCGTGACCAAAGGTGGACAAGCTGCATCTATTGTTAATAGGTGTGATTTGTATACAAGCTATTTCAATACAAATCGTACAAGCTATTCCATAAATGGAGAGGGGATATGTGAAAAATGGATAAATATTATTATTTTGGACCAGATTATCAGAAAAGAAATCAAAATATTCCTTTGGTTAATGTAAATGTAAATTGTTATTGTGGTCAGAAAAAAGGCAGAAAGAAAAAGGCACCGAATACCCCAATGCCGCCTAATACCCCAATGCCACCGAATACCCCAATGCCGCCTAATACCCCAATGCCGCCTAATACCCCAATGCCACCGAATACCCCAATGCCGCCTAATACCCCAATGCCACCGAATACCCCAATGTCACCGAATACCCCAATGCCGCCTAATACCCCAATGCCACCGAATACCCCAATGTCACCGAATACCCCAATGCCGCCTAATACCCCAATGCCACCGAATACCCCAATGTCACCGAATACCCCAATGTCACCTGGTACTTTGCCTTATATTTTTTAAAACAAAAATGCATGTATAGCAGTGAGTAAGAGAACAACCATCCCTAATTTATAATAAAAAGGAATGACGTAATAATTGCCTCATGAATATAACCGTACTTCCTTTAATACAACAGAAACAGTTAGCGTTACTAACCTTTACCATTCAGTCGGCGCAGATCTCCTTGTTGGAAATAATGGTAGGATTCTATTTGAGGGCAGGAGCACCCTTGCTTTTGCCTGAAATTTATCATTGCTTCTTACTCTCTTTTTTTAACTTTCCTTCGCCATTTTAGGTCTCGAAAACGCACTAAATTAACATTTTAAAAGCTGAAGAAAGAAAAAACACTGGTTTGAACAAGTTTTTTTTCTTTCATTTATGTGTACTAAGTTTGTATATTATATACAGCCTAAAAACAGAAAAAGCTACTGGCCAACAAGTACCAGTAGCTTTTTTTATTCTTGTAGATAGGATGGATTATAATTTATGATATTCAAATTAATTACAGGTGCTTGGACGGGCGTTGATATTATAAAAAAATTAGTTAACTTTAATTGATATAGTGGGAGTATACAGGTAGAAGTGAAAGGTTTCCTTTATGATTACCTATAATTTTCATTATGTTAACTAAGATTGAATACGATATACAGCCTAAAAACAGAAAAAACTACCTTAATCCCATGAGGTAGTTTTTTCTGGAATAACTAAAGAAAAATAGGTTGTGGATGCCTCACGGCGTCTTGAGTAGTTTGCTTAAATGATAAGAAATTATTCATAATAGACAAGTTACGATTTCAAGGTTAATGAGCTTTACTTAATCCCTTTTTAATTAACTCTAAAATAGCCTCATTTCTAGAAGGTATCGCTTTAGTTTCCTTATACTCATCAATCTTCTTTACAATTTCAACAGGCAGCCGTACAAATTGAGCATGCTTTTTCTGTTTCTCATGCATATATAGGTCCTCCACCTTCATGATAAAAATATTTTATATAAAACGATCATTTGAATTCATAATAATCAGATAAATAAAAAATAACTATCATCAAAACATTACAGTTATGGTTTAATATGTAAAAAGATATCTTGTTACTATATTGATAGGTCCTATAAAGTTCATTATGTTAACTAAAGCTGTATATCATATACAGGTTGAAACAGAAAAAACTACTGACTCATCAAATATCAGTAGTTTTTTCTGCTATATACATTTATCACATCAGGCTGATGCCTCACAGCATCTTGAGTAGTTTGCTCATAATATAAAAAATTATTTATCATAGGCAAGTTACCTAAAAACATAAGAAAGAATATGATGTAATTAATTAAGAAAAGGATAAGAAATAGAAACATGTACTGCATACCATCCTTTAAATATACAAAGCTAAAAGCAATTAGAGTTTTAATTCTAATTGCTTTATTGCTGATAATGACTGTTATGCCCACTAGATATGAATACAATATAGATCAAAAAACAGTCCATATCAGGAGATGGACTGTTTTTTCTTATCAAGTGAAAACTCTTTCTTTGAAAGTGATAAAAATCTATTAGAGAAGGGAGTCTTTATATGTCTAATCGTCGCGAATTTGGATCTGCTTTATTAATTGTATTATTTATTCTTTTGATCATTACTGGATGTATTTGTTTTGGAGGAGGCTTTGGTAGCTGCTCATAGTAATAACTAAATAAGGACTCTTCTCATTTTCGAGAATATTGATTATGTTAACTACATATGTATACGATATACAGCGTAAAAGCAGAAAAAACTACCGCGGTTCAAACAGCAGTTTTTTCTTAGATCTTATAGAAGACAAAGTAGCTAATGAAAATGGGACGTTCAACTTATAATATGCACATCAATCATAAGGGTGAGGACAAGTGCTGATTCTATATAAAACTTTTATTATTTTTATATCTATTTCCTAGAAAACTCATTATGTAAACTGAAAATGTATATAATATACATCTTAAAACAAAAAAATGACATTTGTCCAAGACAAGTTAAATATCCATTGCCTATACTGTTTCATACCTTCTATTTCATTGAGAGATATTCCTTTTGTTTTAAAGGGATATCTTTTTTATGTAGATTTAATTAAAAACAGAAAAACTACCTGCTGTGTAGTCATTCAGCAAAGTACCGGGATATGTATTCAAAAAGACACTCCTGATGTTTATACATCAGTGACTACCTCTTTCAGAAACCAAAAAGGAGTGAGATTATTTCACTCCACTTTGTCTTCTATTTTTGCTTTTTAGAAGAACGATTATAATAGTTGTTTTTAATGGAATCGGGAAGAACATGCTCTTTAGCAGCGATCATTACTTTTTCCTTAAATTCAGGTCGAATGAGGTGAATCAACGGTTGTTCGACATCATTAAAATGTTTTAAAGCCTCAGTTACCTGTTGATCCCATTCTTTGTAAAAATATAAAAGATCATCAGGGTTGACCCTCTTCCGTTCAGTTCCTTCCTCTGAAATAGGTTTAAAAGATGTACCAATGTTTAATGTTCCATAATCATTTGTTAATTGCTCACCTGGAAGAATGTCCCGAATAGCAATTTCGAAATTATATGCTGTTCCTATGCAATTTGCATGAAAACTATGGTTTAGGTACATGCCAAGATCCCAGCAAAGAATATATTGACCGTTTTGATTACGAAAAGAATATTTATTGAGAAATTTACGTCTTGGTTTATCCAATTTAGCAACAAATTCTGGTTCTAATATATGGTCCAGGTCATCCAAAGCCCATGTTATTGTCCCCTTAGGAATAAATTTAGTTGCAAAAACTCCAAAACCCATCTGTTCATTAATATATCGCAGTTTCGTATGTGGAAACATCATCTGTAATATTCCCCTTTTTATAATTACTTTTGTCTTTATACTATGCAGTTGGGACATGCTTGTTGACGATGCTAGAAATATTCAAAGAATTAGAAATTAGTAATATTAGCAGGCTTCCTCTTCTGAATTTTGGACAAGTATTTTTTTATGAAAACAATGAAAATAACTTAAATAATTAAAGCCTATTTAAGGTTATTTGTTTCCTAGAACGTGTTTTATGTTAACTAAGGTTGTATATCATAGTCATCCTAAAAAACAGAAAAACCTATCTCTTCCCAGTCAAAAGAGGTAGGTTTTTTCTGATACAGTCCATTAATATATGAGGTTGTCTAATTTCAAAATGAACCCTTTTATTCCATGTACATATTTTAAAGGTATAAACATATGCTCTTTCGTCGATGGTGGCGCTGGCAATGGTTACGGTGGGGGAGAAGGGGGGTGAGTTCCTGTGCCTGCACTTACGCCGGAAGTTGTTTGTGAATTTGGAGGGGCCAAACTTGGCCTATGTCTTCAAAAATAATAGTTCCTTTTGAAATTGTACTAATCGTAAGTGAATTAATAGTAGCCGGCATAAACTTTCAACCTTTCATCTGTGAAAAAATATGGCGTGTATTATCATACGTGCAGCTTGTCAGTTTTGTATAGACGGGTTAGAAAAATAAACGGATTTATTGCTTACTGTATGTACTTTATTCTCAATGATAAAAAGAGAAAAACTAATGGGACTAGTCAGTAGTTTTTTTCTGCTTTTATAACAAAGGTTTCAAGATTAACACTTTACGTATCGCGAGTAGTTTGCTCAAGATATTAGTTTTATGCGCTTTATTTATTTTGTTTCTAATTAATGGAAAATGCTAAATTAGTAGCCGTAATCATCGGTGTAAAAATCATTTCTTAGGTAACAATGGCGACCCCATTCACATTCCCAGACCCAACGTCAGCGGGGAGGGCGGGGGTGATGATAAGGTTGGTGGTAGGACTGGGGCTTTTGTTGACTGTTAAGAGTATCAAAATGATAAAGTTGTTATAGGTCGTTAAGATTTATTCCAGGTTGGTAATGATAATACAAGATAATCCCTCCTTTTATTAATTAATAAAAGTTTTATTTTAATTTAGTTTTACTTAAACACACCATATGTTTAAAGAAAGAATCGATATGGACTTATATCCAAAAAACGAGCATGACCTTAGGTATTTAAACTAAATAAATTTCATACATTACCAATTATGTTTGTCCACACGCTTTTCCTCCTTTTTGCATTCTATAGTATTAAAGGAGGTGAAAGGAATGAATATAGAAGATATTATTTCGATTGGGGCAAATTGTATAGTAAGAATTGGAAACAGATTCTTTCTTCTAGTAGAAATTGAAGTAGAATTTGAAAATGTAGCAATAGAGGAATTTGTTTTTATTCGAATATCTGAGCAAGAGGCTAGAACATTGTTAGCAGGAGGTATTCAACGTTGTCCTATTGCTAATTCCCTTCCTAGGTCTTGTAGTGATTTAGAAGTAGAATTCATTTGTGTTTTAATCGCGGGTGGGGAAGCATTTGCGGTTTTTGATGTAGAAAACGATGTTGATAAAGCTTTACTTGTCCCAATTTCATTGAGAGAAGCTGAGCGTTTAATCCGTAGAGGTGCAAGACGATGTACAGTTATTAATAGATAAGAGTAAGCCTCTTGGGAGCTAAAGGGGTTTCATTTTGTGTGAATTCTTGTAAAAATGCTTATTTAAATACGAATATCCTCCAGAGTACTTAACTGGAGGATATTTTTGTAGAGTTCTAGATGTGTTAACTAGCTATAACTGTGATTATGTTAATTGGTTTTGTATAGCATATACAATCTAAAGAGGTAGGTTTTTCCTGATCTTATTGCAGCAGGGGTTTTGAGTAGATGCCTTACAGGAGCTTGTGTAGTTTGCTCAATATATAGATTAGTTTTTTTATTTTCTGACAATATTAAAAGTTTGTCTAAGCTAATTGCATAGTAAGTAATTACATAAAAAAGGGATGCTATCTTTTTATATAACTTATCCTTCTTTTTAGCAATTACTTTTTCGTTTATGATTTTTTATTTAGATCCATTGGTTGTATTGTTTTTGAATGAATCGCCTGTTGATATATTAGAGATATATCACCATATGGACCATAAGTTGATGAAGGATCGAGATCTGAACCACGAGTTGATGAAGGATCGAGATCTGAACCACGAGTTGATGAAGGATCGAGATCTGAACCACGAGTTGATGAAGGATCGAGATCTGAACCACGAGTTGATGAAGGATCGAGATCTGAACCACGAGTTGATGAAGGATCGAGATCTGAACCACGAGTTGATGAAGGATCGAGATCTGAACCATGAGTTGATGAAGGATCAAGATCTGAACCATGAGTTGATGAAGGATCAAGATCTGAACCATGAGTTGATGAAGGATTAAGATCTGAGCCACGAGTTGATGAAGGATCGAGATCTGAACCATGAGTTGATGAAGGATCAAGATCTGAACCATGAGTTGATGAAGGATCAAGATCTGAACCATGAGTTGATGAAGGATCAAGATCTGAGCCACGAGTTGATGAAGGATCGAGATCTGAACCACGAGTTAATGAAGGATCGAGATCTGAACCATGAGTTGATGAAGGATCAAGATCTGAACCATGAGTTGATGAAGGATCGAGATCTGAACCACGAGTTAATGAAGGATCGAGATCTGAACCATGAGTTGATGAAGGATCAAGATCTGAACCATGAGTTGATGAAATATCAGGATCTAGGTTAATTTTTTCTTTTCCAACTATCCTTTTGTCAATTTGACATTCTGTTTCATGATAAGTTGGAACAGAATAGAAACGATAATCGAAATAATTAGGATGAGTATAATACATGGCTACAGGATCTGAATTTCTGTATTTATGATCAAGTGATTGATATTGATATATCAGTGGACAATATGGAACATAAACATAATAGTTCATTTATTCACAACCTTTCATTTTTCACTCATCAGCATATGACCGGATTGCTTGGTCTGTGTTACTAAAAAATTCATATAAACAAATTATAAGAAGGAGAATTCTTTCAGGTTATATTATTTACTTCTACAACTAGCATTCTGGTTTAAAATTACTTGGTGTCTTGAAATAAAAAAGTCCCCTTGATATGATGCAGAAGGTCATGGCCATGACTTCAGTTCATCATTCAGGGAGGACTCTTATGAATTGTACTCAAAACGAAAAGTGAAATCAAGTTACTCTCCACAAACCGATTGTAGGAGTGGATATTGCTAAATTTAAGCATGTTGCTCGTGTGCAAGATGATAGAGGAAAGGTTTTAGAGAAATCTCTTAGAACCAGTTTCTTATAAAAAGAAAATATAAGGTTTGAAATGAATACGAAAATTTTTTTATATTTATTTATCCCCTATAAACCCTTGACATTACTCAATTTATAGGGGGGAGATTGTATATCGTATACAACTTAAAAACAAAAAAAGACTATCTTTTCTCAGTAAAAAGAGATAGTCTTTTTCTGCTCTATTGCAAGGATTTTCGTAGATGCTTCACGGCATCTTGAATAGTTTGCCTAAAATATTGAACATTATTACTTTTAATCTAAACTTTTAGAATTCGAATTAGAGCCTAAGTTTAATAAGCTCAATATAATAGTAATTATACCGAGTATTATACTCGACCAAACTTCTTCGTTTGTTAATGAATAAATAAACGGAAAAATTACAAACCAGGCGCCAGTAATCAATGAAACCCAGTTCTGCCATGAAGTCCAACCAGGTTTGTTACAGACCCACAATGATACTATAATCTGAATGATTCCAAGGATTATACTTGACCACAAAGCTCCTGATTGATCTGAAAAACCAACAACCCAAGGTGCGAGAATAAACCAGGCACCAATTAATGCAATTAAAATACTCCTTGTTTCCACCATTATACCTCCTTAACGTTAATGAAGTACTTAAAGATTTCTTCATTGAATTATATGCTTAGAGATTATTAAGGTTAATTAAATCAATTAAAATGAGATTATATGATTGTTTATAAAAAAAGAGAAAAAACAATCCAAGTAGGAAGGGAATTTTTTCTTTGAAAATGAGAAGATTTATATCTGTTGATTAAACTATATAGTTCTTGCTTTGTTTTATGACTACCTATAAAGTTCATTATGATAACTAAAAGAGAATATCGTATACAACTAAAAAACATAAAAACCTACCTTTGGGTTACCTCTATATATTGTATTCAATTGTTAACAGAGTGTTTGAATGCTTGACCTTTGATTGAAAAATCATATTATATAGAAAAAGCCTTTGGAATTAGCAAATCCAAAGGCCTTTTTCTGATAAGTTACATTATGGTAACTAAACCCGCATAACGTATACATGCTAATACGGTGAGTTTATATAAAAAAGAGAAGTCATATTCAACTAAGGAAAATGACCTCTCTTTTTTAAATCCTTAATTTTCCTAGAATGGACCTTTAATTTCTGTTGCAGTAAAGGTAATTGGACCAACGAGGAAGAGGCCTGTACCGGTACGTTGTTCCGCAACTAAAGTATAGGTTACATTTTCTTGAGTAGTTTTAACACCATCATCAACGTATTGAACTACAACTTCAGTAAAATCATCATCCACGTTTTCAGCGTTATCAACCTCAATTACTTTCCGATAGATAAGGTTACCTGGCGCTTCAACACCTCTATAAATACTGGCTACTAAATCCTGTACTGCAGGACTATCATTGTTTATATGGAAGAGTCCATTTAATGATACAACGTTACCTGTCTTTACTTCATTTAGTCTAACGGCTGCGACAGTTCGAGGAAGTGGTAGACCACCTGGTCCAGGAAGAGGATTAGAAATAGGTGATGCATTTTGATAAGCAAATTCAACTAATTTTCCTTTATCTTTATTTTTATCTTCATTATGGTCATGGTCACAGCACCAGTCATGTGACCCTTTTTTCTTTTTCTGAGGATAAGAATTGTCTACATAATATTTACCATCTTTATCGTTATAACGACAATTATATTTTTTTATCTTAATCACCCCTTCTTTATATTTCTATATATGTTATTCAATTGTTAATGGAGTGTTTGGATGCTCGTCCTAATTGGTTAAAATTTTTATCAATAAAGCCCTTAGAATTGTTTCTAAGGGCTTTATTCCTATCAACTTCATACGCTTCGTATAAAAGCCATATTGCTCTTCTGCATACTTTTACATTGTTTGATCAATTTGAGGGATCTCACCGACCTTTTTAAGCGTTAGTATCAAGTTATAGGACTTAGAACGTTTCTGACGAATTAAACACAGTAAACACAGCAAAACCAACAAATCATACGTATAAAAGCTAACTAATCCCTTAAAAGCCTTTTCAGCATCCTCCAAGACCACAAATTCCTTTAGTTTTAGTCTTTCTGTACCTAAACTAGCTCTACAAAAAGAGCAACTTTCCTCTGTTCCTTCTGTTCCACAATAACTACATAATCAACCTATATTCAACTCATTTACTAAAAGGGATGGTAGGCTTAAGCCTATCAATATAGCCTTAAAGACTATTTAGTCTCTAGGATATTCTCTATCTAGTCGTCGCTGACGTTGATTCGCAATACGTTCTTCTACGACTTCTTTTGCAATTCTAGTTGCATCTACTTCTTGCAGGTTTGTTGTCATAAATCCATCATAGTTATGATAAAAATACAAACCGTTCATAAATTCGATAAGAATTTGTGTATTTTTGTCCGTGCTATTTGTACCTAAACGAATTTTTTTTAGTTCATCTCCTAAGACGTCATGTAGATTCTCGCTAACTGCTTCCGTAATATAATCTAATGACCATTCTTTCTTTTTTTCTTCTCGATACTTTTGACAAATATCCATAATCGCTTCTCCAGGAAAACGAAGTTTATGTTCAATCATATAGTCTTGAATGTATTGATCTGTTTCTTCATCAAGTGTAATCATGCGTCATTTTGTTTCCATTAATCCTCCACATCTCCTATCATTTCACATAAAATATCGTTCATCTTTTCCATTTTTGTCGCACATTGATTCATCAACTGAAGGTCTTGTTCGATGATACTTTCTAGCCTTTTTTCTCGTGCTATTTGCTCATCGAAAAAAGCTAACAATTCGAATTGTTCTTGCAAAAATCTTTGACGAGACATCTTTTGTTCTTTAGCTAACTCGTCAATTTTTTGCATAGCAACCGGATCAATATTTCGTAAAAAGATATCCATTCAATCATTCCTTTTCTATCGAATCGCAAAATTTCCAGTACGAATAAAGAAGAGCATAAGGGGTTTTTGCCCCCACAGGCTGTGTGGGGTTAGGCGGAGCCTAACAAAACCTTGGGTACAAAGAAATGTTTGCAAGAACCCCCTCAGCGCATCTTCAAATTAAGGGGCGGTCCCTTCACGGCACCTTCAGTGATTGCAACATTTGTGCCAGGAACCCCTTCACCGACCCTTCAGAGTTGATAAATGTCCCCTCAAGGGTCACTTCATTTTGAAGTGTTTTTTGAAAAGATAAGACAGAAGCAAGCGATCTTTTTTTATTTTTGTTCGCACGTTCATGGTCAAAACGTCCATTTGTTTTTGCTTACAATACAAGTGATTTACGCGTGCTTTTTTATCATTTATGAATAGATTTTTATTCTATAAACGATGACTCCTCTAAAAAAATGCAGGTTCACAGGACATTGATATTTATTTTTTTATGTTCACATGAGTTAGAAAAAGATTTTGTGAAAAAAGAAAATAGAAAACTATGGGAAAGCCGATACAGAATCAAAAATCGCGATAAAAAAAGATGTGATTCAATCCAGTGATATAAGCGTTCGACTCTATGAAGATAAACAAAAAAATTTGCAAGAAAAGCTGAAAAAGTTGAACGAAAAAGAACAGAATTTAGTCATGAAGTGAAAAAAAGAAAGGGAACGCAAAAGGGACTAAGGGTAAAATTATGGGATTAGAAAGGGAAAATGAGATATGAAAAACGGTGTTAAAGGCTGAAAAAGGGACGTAAAAGGGACATGGAGAGCTTTTCTTTGATATCACGCTTTCGCTAGGCTTTGCCTAGCCTATCACCCTATGTGATAGCAGAAATCCCTTATGCTCTTCTCTCTTTTTACAGAGAGCACTATTCTTTTAAGGACAGTCATAAAAAATAGTACATAAATTTAAAAAACGAATTGTATTAGGTTGCAAAAAATTAACAACTATTAGTTAGTGTTATTCCGTTTAATACATACCTCCAAGTCGAAGCATCAAGAAGGTTAAAGGAGACGTTAACTGAACAAATTCTACTTAATCCTCAATCCAGTTTACTGACATTTTGTAACCTATACATTGGACGTAGGCCAAGATGGATTTGGTAAAGAGAATCGTGATTGTAAGGCGGATTTTACAAATGTCAAAGAAAACAATCGAGGGTAAGTCATAAATAGCGAAGGTTGCTGATCTACTCTTGAACAATGGTCCAACTATGCGAATAAAGCTTTAGAACAAGCTCAAATCAATGAACGTATCACATACCTTTTTCATAAAAAGCGTGTATTCGAAACACTTCCAATGATTCATTTAGGATATTTTGTAAACGGTATCGGGGAGAAAGGCAATATTAACCGTGATCGTCACGATCAAATTGAATGACACTTCTACGCATAACAGCAATTCCTAAATGTCAGCAATTGCTATGACCGTGTAAGAGATTTGGAATGTGAAATTCAGCAGAATGAAGAAAAAGTAGACGAACTCGAGAAATCTCTTAATCCGTTTAAACTAAAAGAAAATAACATGATGAAACGACTTCATCTTGATAAAATGTCTGATTTAGAAAGTAACAAAAAAAGCTATGAAAGCAGCATTCAAAACCATAAATAATCTCTTCGTTTTTCAACTGAAGAAGAGTTCTATCAGCTTACCAAGAATTCTCCCAAAAGAAAGGGAATCGACTTCATCAGATTACGTATGAGAAAAAAATAAATTCAAGTTGAGACTAAAGTATTATTCCAAGCAGAAGAAGCCATTAAGATGGCTAAAATTCGTGAAGTAAGCTCTCGTTATCCTGACTTGAAAACAGCCGGAAGATATCTAAGCTATGAAAATGCGTTGAAACTGGAGAAACATGTAGATATGGCAAAGAAGACCCCAATAACGTTATCTGTGATTGAAAAAGCCATCAAAAATCAAGAAGATGAAAGACCAAGTTACTAAACTTGAAAAAACAAGAACAAGAGCTTGATAAATTACCAACAGCTTAATCAATAGCCCTGGCGAAGCAGCCAAGCGTTTGGTTTCTAAAAAAGCACGTCAGCATTATGAAGAATTGCAACATGAAGCCAATCATTATAGAGATAACCTTAAAGAAAAGCGATATAAAGGAGCAGAGGATTTAAGCAAACGACAAGGCGAAATCAGAGGACTTGAAGAAAAGATAGTTCCACGTATAGAAAAAGAAATAAAGGTCAAAGAACACACGATAGAAACCATATCAGGCATATTTGATGCTCTTCAACAAGCTACTCATAGTGAGACATTTACACAACAAAGACAGCAATTAAGAAAAATGAGAAGTACAAATATAAATAGAGCAAAGGATCAAGGACCAGATTTTAGCCGTTAAACATAAAAAAATTGCCTTAAGGCAATTAGAAACAACTTTAAGTTGTTTTGCTTATATGTCACTATTAAAAAAAGCTCTCTTAGGCTGTAGAGAGCTTTTTTAATATAAGGTTAAAAGCCCGTCCAAAAGAATTAATAACGGCTACTCAATCTACGAATGCTAATACCTTCTAAACTAGTAGTATTTCTATTACCTGAGTTATCTTCCCAAACTAAAAAACCATCTTCTACACGAATAAAAGTGCCGTTTCCATCAAGTTGTCTTCCAGCAGAAAATACTTGAATTCGATCTCCTCTTCGAAAATTATCTAAGCGAGCACGAGAAGTAGAAGTACGACGTTCACCGGTACGATGCTCACCAGTACGATGTCCTGGCATAAAATCACCTCCAAACACGGATAAATAGTACATGCTATGAAAAAAATTAAATATGGTATAAGTAAAAAGCTTAGAAAACAAAATTTTTTTAAAAAACCATAATACCTGTCCATACTCTTCTTGATTTTTCACATACTATGGATTATGCATATCAAAGCCTCCAAATCTTTTGATACGTAAGTTGAATTTTTATTGAACGAAAAAACTCCTGAATTCAGGAGTTTTTTCTATTTTAAACTACTTCATACATTCCCACATAATGTACCTTATCGACAATTGTTATGTATAAACAGGGAAAATAAATAAAAAAGCTAGCATAAAGCTAGCTTTTTAAAATAGGAAATAAAGCTAAATAATAATTAAAATAAAAATGACCTTTAATTATTAGCAACCGCCACCAAAGCCTCCGCCAAAACAAGAAGCACCAATAATGATTAATAAAATGAATAGTACAATGATTAAGGCAAAGCCACCACCACAGCCGCCTCCGCCATAGCCGTAACCGCCGCCATAACCACAGCCGCCGTAACCTCCAAAAAAGCCCATATTTCCACCCCCTATATGCTTAATACTTTTAGGATATGTATAAAAAGTGAAAATGCTCGCCCATACTCTGCACTGATAGAAATAACAGGATTTTTGTAGATATATATAAACCCTTTAGATTACTTTACATAGAATGAAGGAACCATCCCATTGAATCCCAGTAGATCAGTTACCCTTCCTAACGGATTTGCAGTTGTTAAAAAACAGAGAAACTCCCTGCCGCCTGGGAGTTTCTCTGTTTTTTTAGATGTATATCATATATATGTTTAGTTAACATGATGGATTTTATTGGAATTCATTATCTGAAAAGGTTTTGAATATTATTAGAGAAGGCTCTAGGAATGCCACTTCGATAAAGCCATCTCTCTTTTAAAAGAAAAAACAATCTGTCTTCCAATACAGATTGTTTTTTCTTTTTTTGACTTTGTAAATTATGAAGGTGAAAAATGAAGTTAAAAGGATTCTAAGTGTGAGACGAAAATTATTCGAACTACATCATATTCCTTTATTTTCTTTTAGGTAACTTGCCTATTGGGAATAAAATTTTATTTTTTGAGCAAACTACACAAGATGTCGCCAAACACTGACACATACAACTAAATTTTTCTGTTTTTAAGCTGTATATCGTATACAGGTTTAGTTAACATAATCAGAATTATGAGAACCAAAAACCCTTGGAATCATTGATTCTAAGGGTTTTTGGTATTTATTTGAAATATAAGGACATAAAAATAAAAAGTTATATTTTTATTTTTTATACAGATTAATACTATGTATTTTTCATTTATAAGATCACCTATATCCAACTTGAAGCATAAACAAGAAAAACATTCATACTGTATTTTTACTGATTTTAGGAGTCGCATATGCGACTCCTTTTAATTACTATGAATGAGATTCTTTTCAATAGCCTCCCCCATATCCGTACCAAGGGTAATGTGGATATGGATAATAATATGGTGGATAATATGGGTAATATGGCCGTGGACGTGGATAGTAATATGGCGGGTAATAGTATGGATAATATGGTCTTGGTCTGGGTCTTGGTCTTGGATATGGGTAGTGGCTATATGGTTGTCTTTCATCTCCAAGAAAAAGTTGTTCTTCAGAATTAAAGTCTTGATGCTCCAAAATATAACCTCCTAGACATATTTTCTACCTTCTACTTTATTCAACTGTTTAAGTTTTGGAGTAAGTACAAGAAAGGTGATTAAAAATATAAACAGAAATACCAGTTACTGGATTTATTGTCCGTTCAAAAAAAACAGAAAAAACAACCTACCACAATAAGGACCCAACAAATACAAAAAACATTGGCTAAGGCTTAGCCAATGTTTTTTGTATTTAGATAGACACTCTGAAGAAGGTGTTTTCTCAGAAAAACGGATAATTCTAAGAATACAAATTACATTCTATTCATTGATATGTTTTTAGATGAATTATCTATGCGAATAACATTTAACAATTTGAGCAAACTACACAAGACGCCGTGAGGCATCTACGAAAATCCTTTAGCAATAGCAATAAATCAGAAAAAACTACTCCTTCTCTCCGTCGGCGTAGTTTTTTCTGATTTTATGGCTGCATATGATATGCAATTTTAGTCAACATAATGGATTTTATGTATTCAAAGCATGAAAAACTACCTCTTATGACTAGTCCGACTAGAAAGAGGTAATTTTTATTATCTTTTATTACCAGCCACCATAGCCGCCATACCAACTACATCCAACGATAATTAAAAGAATAAACAATACAACTAGTAAAGCAAAACCAGATCCAAATCCAGCACTATTAGACATATAAATCCCCCCTTTTGTTATAGTTAAGTTTTGAACAAATAAGGAATGAAATAGTTTTTTCACGGATTATATTATGTTATGTTATGTTTAAAGGCGCTAAATGGATTGTACTTACACATGTTTGTTTGAAATAAGGCTTATCCTACTTTCCTATTTTTAATACTTTTAAGGGTTAATAAGACACATTCTTTATGTATTTAATTATGATAATGTATTTTATCGGAAAAGACCCCTGGAATAATTTATTCTAAGGGCATTTTGACTTTATAGATAAGGGAGGCTAGAAAGATACGGATTCAGGGCTGAAATCATCTTAACTACACTATATGTTTTCATTCTCTATTAGGTAACTTGCCTAAATTGAATATTTTTTTATCATTTGAGCAAACTACTCCAGAGTAGATATGCTCATCAGCCACTACCTTTTATGTATTCAAAAGTAGAAAACACTACCTTACTCTCATGAGGTAGTGTTTTCTTTTTTTAGCAAGCCATATATAACCTTTAGTTAACCTAATAGAAATTCTAGGAAGTAAGACAATAAAAAGAGCAACTGTCTAAAACGAAAGAAACATATTCCACTATGTAGTCTTTCAACAGTTACTTAAAATTAATTTTCAGAATAACTTAACTATAAAAGAAATCACTTATATAATTCAATCCTTAAAAATTATAATAATTAATAATAATTTGAGCAAACTACCCAAGAAGAAACGGAGCATCATCTCATAAAAACCAATTACTTAACAGCGAAAACACTACTGGTTCCCTCCGTTCCAGTAGTGTTTTCTGTTTTTAAGCTATATATCGTATACAACATTTTTAGTTTAGTCGGGTAGGAAGGTACTCTCACGAGTGCCTATTCCCCTAAAAATCATATGTAACAGCTTTCCTGTCATACAGCTCAAGCCTTCTCTTTATCCAAACAACTGTTTTATTTAATACAAGGTACATGTACCAATTTAACAATTTCCCCTGTAAGAACTTCTAGGTTCCGCACTGTAACTTCTTCTCCATTTTATACAGTGTATTTACAAATTGCATAACAATATCCTTGCTTTCTTGCAAGTTTCATACTGTCTAGCGTATTTTCATGATTAAAGACCTTTCAGCCTCGCTTTTTCCAATACTTTGTTATAGACGGATCATCTGGGCTATTTTAATTCTAATTTCATAGGACAAGCACACAAGCACCTTTTCAATTAATGAGTATATTAAATAGAGAAAAAATAAAAAGGTGAGTGATTACAATGAAAAAGTATCATTGGGACTATAACCCTGAAGATGATAGCTATTATGTAGATGAATCATATCCTCAATACAGAAATAACAATGATCATAAAAAGAATACAGAACATGAGAAGATTTGTTTTAACATTAACATTCACAATAATCTAGCAAATCAAGGTGGAAATGCTGGAGTTAAAGAAAATGCAGAAACAGGCGGACAAATTAGTGGAAATGCTGGACAAAACGCAAATCAAGGCGGGCAAATTGCTAAAAAGGGTGGACAAAACGCAAATCAGGAAGGCCAGGTCGCCAGCAAAGGTGGAAAAAACAAACTAAAAGAATTTAATTTAGAAGAAGAAATGGAAGACGAGTAATTCAAGGGCTCCAATAAGTACCCTTTTTTATAATTGGCATGGACTTATTGATAATTGGTATAGGTAGTTAGAAAGTTTATAAGCTTAGCAGATAACTTTTTACTTTTTTTTGAATGTATTTTCTATACAAAGTTATTTAAAAATTAGTACAGGCAACCCCTTTTATTTTCATCTAATACAGAGAAGAAAGGAGGTGATTAACATGAGTGATTTTAGTAAAAGTAATTATATCGGTACTGGCGATGTATCTATCCCTCAACCTTTTGATGTTGTAACTATTCTTTGGCAGCGAAATCCTTTAGATATACAAGCTCCACGTACAATTGTAGAAGCAACTATTATTGGAAACGCTAGACCATGTGGACGTTTATTACAAACAGGTGACATTTATAGAATTGCAGTAAAGTGCTTACTTGATAACGAATTTGAACAAGTATTTAGTGAAAGACTAGGTGTATTTGGAGTTTCTGTGTTTGTTCGTGAATGTTAATAAATCATCTTGAATGTTTTTTTATAACTGAAGCAAACTACTCAAGAAGAAACGGGGCAGCGTCTTATACAACCTAATTACGAAAAAGAAAAAACTACTGATTGCACACACCAGTAGTTTTTTTGATTTTAAAGATGTATATGATATAAACCTTTAGTTAACATAATGGATTTTACCGGGACCTATAAACTAAAAGAGAAGATCATATTTATGACCTTCTCTCTTTCAGTCTTAGATATATTCAATATATAACATTTCATCTAAAAATGATATCCAATATGTTGCGTCATGTACTTTCTAGAAATTCATCAGTCTTTTCCTTGAAAGGGTAATTAATATACTATCGATTTTTGCATTACTTTTGAGTATTTTCTGATTAAAAATAGTATAAAAACAAAAGACCACCCAAAATCAAAATTGGGTGGTCCTTCCACATATTCTACAACTGATCACTTAAAATTAAAAATAAAATAAATACTAGAAAGTCGAGAAGAGTGATATCAGTATTAGCAGCTGCAACATTCATAAGAGAAGTAAAGTCTACATTAGAGTGTTTATGATCTTTCTTACAACAACACTTTTTCTTGCAACAACACCCTTTGTTAGTCATGCTCGTCCACCTCATTTCAATTATAAATTAAGCAGGAAGCATGAATACTCACTTATAGAATATGCATAGATGGACAAGCTGGTATATACTAAAGTCCTTTATTTTAATAAAAGGGCGCACACATTTTCTTTTAAAATTGTAACATTTATAATATCTCATTTTTAAAAACAGTGGCTCTTAGTTAAGTCGAATAAGTTAGGGGCATCACTGCCCCTGCCTCCCCTAAGAACCGTGCGAGTCCCTTTGAAGACGCATCGGCTCAAGCCTCCCATTGCAGGTCCATTTGCTGTTGTATCTTTATCACACACCATAACGGTAAGTAAAACGTACGCCGACGCTCCAAGTGGAGGTATACATAACAGTACGTTTCTTTCGTCAAAAGATAGCCACAACCTTATGTGCCTACGAGAGACCAACGAGAAGTCAGCTCCCTTTCGGGCCTATCATGGGTTTGTTCGTAAGGACGATAGTATCCGTCCAGTTATACAGTTTCCTGCTTTCCTGTTCCCTTTCGAGACAACGGCATTTGCTTTCTCTCGTATCCTTTACCCTCTGTCACATCGTTTGATCTTACGATCTCCCTACTGTATATACAGATGACAAAGGGCTTACCAAGTTCCGCATCTTATAGATACGACGAGGTTAAGTGGGTTCTTTACTCCGGGCAAGATACGGGACGCGTCACAGCAGCATTATGAATCTGCTTTTCCTCTTACCAATACCCAGGCAAATCTGTGCACTATCCTGAGCTAAAATTTATGAAGCTTACAAACCTTCACTAATGTTCACCATACTCATCTTCCCCTAGCAGTGTTCCGAGTCGTGCACTGACTCTCTGTTTCCGCATTTCGGCATGCAACCCACGGGCCCGTTACCAGGCCCACAGTTTTGGACGGGGATAGTTTTTTGCGTCTAAACCAGTGGCGTAAGCCACACTATATAAAAGCGACTTCTTGTCGCACCATAATCACCGTTATCGGAAATAAAAAAGTCATGTTCTTTAAACAAGGACATGACTTTGAAGGAAAAATCTTTCAGCAGGTATGCTATATATAATATGTACTTTAAGAGTAGCTTGTACTAAACAATACCCCTATTTTTTAGTTTCATAGCCTGAAAGAGACAAGCATACAATCAAATCTTTTTATTTTTCATATTAATATATTATATCTAAAAAAGGGGGTGGAGTTTTGAACTTTAATAGCAATGCACTTATTGAAACTGAAACAACACAAAAAATCTTAAGCAAACAAATTTCTGATTCAGTAATTGTGGTTAAAGATTCTTGTAATGTTAATATTTCTATCACAGATATACAAACAGCAATAATTTTACAATCGTTATTGCAAGTTTTAACCGTTATTTTAACATTAATAGGTTTGGACGCTAATTCAATAAGATTAATTACAGCCGAAGTTTTACTAATTGCAAAAGTTATACAATCTAGCAATCATAAAATTATTATCAAAAATTCTAAAAACGTTCATGCTACTACAACAAATATTGATACAGTTATTTTTATACAAAGCCTTATATTAGTTTTGATTATTCTAGTAACTATCTAGGACAGTATATAACTAAATAAAAGTTCACCATATAAAAATTCAAATATTGTCGGACAAGCATTTAGCTTGTCCCGTTTACTAAAAAACCACCCTACAACCATGGGGTAGTTTCTTCTGTTTTTAGACTGTATATGATATACAACCTTAGTTACCATAAAACATGTTATAGGAAATCATAAAAGAAGCCTTTCACTTCTACTTGTATACTCCCACTAAATTAATTAAAGTTAATTAATTTTTTTATAATATCAACGCTTGTCTATGCATTTGTTATTAATTTGAATATTATGAATTATATTTCATCCTATCTATAGAAGTACAAAAAGCTACTGGCTCGTTTGGCAGTAGCTTTTTCCTTTTTTAGGTTGTATATGATATAAAACTTTAGTTAACACAATGATAATTATCAAAATAAGTGTATTAGGTGTATGCCAATTTTACTCAACATATAGTATTTAACTTGCCCATCATAAAACAACAAAACTAACAGTTTAAGTTGTTTTATGATGGATAAAGACCCGTCCAAAAAATTAGTAAACGTCCTACCCACTTATTCTACGAATGCTAATACCATCTAAGCTAGTCTTATTCCTATCATCTGAACTATCTCTTCAAATTAAAAAGCCATCCTCTACTCGAATAAAAGTCCCATTTCCATCAAGTTGTCTTCCTGCAGAAAAAACTTGAATCCGATCTCCTCTTCTAAAATCATCGAAACGACTACGAGATGTACGGCGATCTCCTGTACGATGTCCTGGCATAAAATCACCTCCAAACCTTCTGGTACGAAATTTAAATTTCTATCTAAGACAAAAAACTCCTGAACTCAGCAGCCAGGAGTTTTTGCTGTTTTTAAGCTGTATTAGGAAACAAATAACCTTAAATAGGCTTTAATTATTTAAGTTATTTTCATTGTTTTCATAAAAAAATACTTGTCCAAAATTCAGAAGAGGAAGCCTGCTAATATTACTAATTTCTAATTCTTTGAATATTTCTAGCATCGTCAACAAGCATGTCCCAACTGCATAGTATAAAGACAAAAGTAATTATAAAAAGAGGAATATTACAGATGATGTTTCCACATACGAAACTGCGATATATTAATGAACAGATGGGTTTTGGAGTTTTTGCAACTAAATTTATTCCTAAGGGGACAATAACATGGGCTTTGGATGACCTGGACCATATATTAGAACCAGAATTTGTTGCTAAATTGGATAAACCAAGACGTAAATTTCTCAATAAATATTCTTTTCGTAATCAAAACGGTCAATATATTCTTTGCTGGGATCTTGGCATGTACCTAAACCATAGTTTTCATGCAAATTGCATAGGAACAGCATATAATTTCGAAATTGCTATTCGGGACATTCTTCCAGGTGAGCAATTAACAAATGATTATGGAACATTAAACATTGGTACATCTTTTAAACCTATTTCAGAGGAAGGAACTGAACGGAAGAGGGTCAACCCTGATGATCTTTTATATTTTTACAAAGAATGGGATCAACAGGTAACTGAGGCTTTAAAACATTTTAATGATGTCGAACAACCGTTGATTCACCTCATTCGACCTGAATTTAAGGAAAAAGTAATGATCGCTGCTAAAGAGCATGTTCTTCCCGATTCCATTAAAAACAACTATTATAATCGTTCTTCTAAAAAGCAAAAATAGAAGACAAAGTGGAGTGAAATAATCTCACTCCTTTTTGGTTTCTGAAAGAGGTAGTCACTGATGTATAAACATCAGGAGTGTCTTTTTGAATACATATCCCGGTACTTTGCTGAATGACTACACAGCAGGTAGTTTTTCTGTTTTTAATTAAATCTACATAAAAAAGATATCCCTTTAAAACAAAAGGAATATCTCTCAATGAAATAGAAGGTATGAAACAGTATAGGCAATGGATATTTAACTTGTCTTGGACAAATGTCATTTTTTTGTTTTAAGATGTATATTATATACATTTTCAGTTTATATAATGTACTTTATCGGCAATTACTATGTATAAACAGTAAAGATAAATAAAAAGCTAGCATGAAGCTAACTTTTTAAAATAGGAAATAAAGCTAAATAATAATTAAAATAAAAATGATCCTTAATTATTAGCAACCTCCGGCAAAGCCGCCAAAACAAGAAGCGCCGATAATGATTAATAAAATAAACAATACAATGATTAAAGCGAAACCACTGCCAAAACCACAGCCGCCTCCACCGTAACCATATCCGCCATAGCCGCAACCGCCACCATAACCTCCAAAGAACATACTTTCACCCCCATATGCTTAATACTCTTAAGATATGTATAGAAAATTAAAATGCGCGCCCATACTCTGTACTGGTAGAAATAAAATAATTTTTGTAGATATATATAAACCCTTTAGATTAGTTTACATAGAATGAATGAACCATACCATGTAATCCCAGTAGATCAGTTACCCTCCCTAACGGATTTGCAGTTGTTAAAAAAACAGAAAAACTCTCAACCGCCTGGGAGTTTTTCTGTTTTTTTAGGTATATATCATACATATGTTTAGTTAACATAATGTAACTTACGGGAAAAGCTCTTAGAATAAATCATTCTAAGAGCTCTTTGACTTTATAGATTAGGATAGTGTAAAAAGGGGGCCCCTAGACTCGGATTCAGGGCCTAAATCAATCTAATTGCATTATATGTTTTCATTCTCTATTAGGTAACTTGCCTAGTCTGAATAATTTTCAATCCTATGAGCAAACTACTCAAGACACTGTAAGGTGTCAAATACGTCTATTTAGAGCATTCACCAGAAGAACTATCTTATTCCCATCAGATAGTTTTTTCTGTTTTCATCCTGTATATCGTATACATGTTTAGTTAACATAATGAAAATTACAGGAACCATACGTTAAAAGATACATTCACTTTAATATATAAAACAGTCAAATACTGTGATCATTTTCGTAGCCATGATCTCCACCAACGTAACCATTGCCAACGCCACCATCGACGAAAGAGCATATATTTTCACTCCTATATATTTATACTTTTAAAATATGTACAAGGAGTAAAAGGGTTCATTTTGAAATTAGACACCTTCATATATTAATGAACTATATCAAAAAAAGCCTTGGGATCAATGATCCAAAGGTTTTTGAAATAGCTTATGAGATTTAAAAAACCAATGTTGTATGATTTTATCAGTTTCAGTATATTCACTTTCTTTGTTTTAGGTAACTTGTCTATTACGAATAAAGGTTTTATATGATGAGCAAACTACTCAAGATACTTGAGGTATCACTCTTAATACCTTGATACGTTACAGAAAAAACTCCTGGCCAACGACAGGAGTTTTTTCTCTTTTTATGCTGTATATGGTATACATAATTAGTTAACATAATCAATGTTATCGGAAATCATAAAAGAAACCTTTCACTTCTACTTATATACTTCCACTATATTAATTGAAGTTAATTAATTTTTTTATAATATCAACGCTTGTCTATGCACCTGTAATTAATTTGAATATCATGAATTATAACCCATCCTATCTATAAGAGTAAAAAAAAGCTACTGGCTCGTTTGGCAGTAGTTTTTTCCGTTTTTAGGTTGGATACGATATGCAAAGTTAGTTAACATGCTGATAACTTAATCTTCTAGAAATATAATAAGTCTTTATATTAGCCCAACCAAATTACGTAATAATTAATTAATAAATATTAATTTTTCACGTTCTCATAAGCCAATTACCAGAAAAAAACTACGAACATTTTGGTTCATATAAATAAATGATTCTAGTGCAAAAAAAGTCCGAAAACAAAAAAAGTAGTATTTTCGCTTTCCTAAAATGTTTCATTCTCCTTGTTTTTAAAAGCTTCCTTCTTTATATACAAGTATAGGAAATTACATATTTCTATTATGTTTACACATGTAGAGATAAGTACCCAATCCAAAGTATTTTCCTTGCATAGGTTGTTATTATAAATACGAAGGGATTGTTAAATAAAAATGATATCTCAAAGAAAGAAACAATTTTTAATAAATTTGCTTCAACAGTTAGATACCCAGACAGCACAAAATTTGCCCCTTTTAAGGCAAGATGAAAAAGTTATGGAAGAAAATTTTTCACCTTGGGACAGGAAAAAAATTAAACATGAATCTGAGCATCATGATGACTGTTGTGAATCTGAAAAAGATCGTTGCAAGAAAGGAAACACAAGAGAATCAGCGTTTAGAGCAATTAACCTCATAAATCAGACTGTACCTGCCGATACTTTTGTAAAAGTATTATATCAATCTGAACAATTTGATATAGCAAATGAGTATGATCCAGCTAATTCTATTTTTATTCCGAAAACTAATGGTGTATATTCTATCATTGCAACTATTGCTTTTAGTCCTAATAGCACTACTTCAGATTATAGAGCTGGGATACAAATTCGTGTGAATGGAAATTCTGTCGCTGCTGATAACGATTTCTTTGGTGCAAATGCACCCTTCACTAATGAAGTAACTGTTTCTACTATTCTTGAGTTGGAAGCTGGAGATCTAGTTGAAATTTTCGCCGTAAGTAGTGTAGCCGGTGTTATTGTACAAGACGGTGTTAATCAAAATAGTACACATTTCGAAGCAGCTCGATTCCCATCTCCAGCAAGATAAACAAGAAATTTTGAACTTTGATTCTAATAAATTATTTAGTTAACATAATCACAGTTAGAGGAACGATTTCAATATTGTTCCTCTTTTTTATATAAACTAATGTCTTTTATACCTTTTGAAGTTAAATACATATTATTTCGTTCATTGAGCAAACTACTCAAGACGCCGTGAGGCATCTACCACTTTTCTTATTTGAATTCTCAACAGAAAAAAACTCCTGATCGCCTGTGGAGTTTTTTCTGTTTTTAAGCTGTATATGCTATACAATCTTAGTTAACATAATACCTCTTCCTGAACACACCACAAAAAAGAACCCTTGCAGGACAAGGGTCTCAACTAAGCATTGGTTTATTAAATATGCAGCGTTTTATATTTCCTTGGTGTCACAAGGTTTCTCTTAGCGATGGAAGTCAGAAAAATGAATAAAAAGCGCACCTTTTATTCATATGCTTGTACGGAAAAATATAGTATTTCAAGCAAAAATGTGCTATTGTTTATTTGCAGTTATTTTCTCATAGTAATACCCAATACCCACCAAAAAGCTATCTCTCATGCTGCACACTTAAGAGGCAGCTTTTTATTTTGCTATTTTTTAACCTGGACAAAGTATGGATCCATAAGGTATTTTATATTTGCACATGTTTCATCTTTTATCAAATATATCTAAAAACCACACACATAAGAAAAGCTCTCAATATTGAGAGCTTTTCTTATACCCTTGAAAAAGGTATGTGGCCGTCCATGCTATGGCTTATTAATATAGTAGCGTCTAAACGCGTTTACTCATTTTGTTAGAGGTATTATTAATTACAAAACATGTTCTTCAAACTATCTCAAAATTAATAAGTTAATTGTCATATTAAAGGTATTCTAATCAAAATGATAGAATAACACCTAAATGGGGGTGAACGCATTTTCAAACGCATCGCAAACGCCTAGCGTTTATCGGGAAGAAACGCGTCTAACAAAACAATTTTTCGAGGAACTTTTAGATGAAAAAATAAATAAAGCAATACAACAAGCATTTGAAGAAGGCCGCCAACAAGGCCGAGAAGAAATTAAAGAGATTATAAATAAAATGGAACAAAGAGCTAAAGAACGAGATGATAATCTTATGTCCGTAATTAGATCAATACAAGAAGAAAAAAAGAAGTTAAACAATTAATTGCAGCTTCTCAAGAACAAGAAAAGAAGACTTTCTGGCAACGGCTTTTCGGTAGGATCTAAGAACAAATTGATATATTTTAGGCGGCCATATCAAGCTTAAAACCTTTTAAAATTTCGGTGATTTTAGACTGAACACATGAATTTATTTAAGTCTTATAAATTAGAATACGATTTCTCATTTTTGAACATTCCTGTTGATTTATCTTCAAATTACCAGGAATGCAATTCAACTATACAAGAAAAGCTCAGCATATAAAAATTCAAATATTATAAAATAAGAATTTAGCTTGTCCGGTTTAATAAAAGGCTACCTAATTTTATTATCAAGTAATTTTTTCTGTTTTTATATTATGTATAGCATTCTTTTTTAATTTACATAATGCGCTTTCTCATAGATCATAAAAAAGGGAGTCCTATATTAATAAGGATTCTCCTTTTTAAAAATTTGTAGTAAATTCTCTTATAATGTCCACGCTTGTCCAAACACTTATTGGTATCTTACATATTATGTAAGATACCACTCAAAGTCTTTGGCAAGATATAAATGATATGGAACCAAAGGAGGGAAAGAAGTATGTATTATGTGGAACATAACGCTATTGATGATAAGTACTACTTTAAAAAACAACCTTATTATTATAAGAAAAAGTATAAGAAAAAGTGCAAACATAAAAAAGCAGTCATTGTCAAATGTTGTTGTGATTGTTGTGAAAAAAAAGACGATTCTAAAGAAAAGCCAAAACCCCCTAAACCAAAGCCTCCTAAACGAAAAACAAAAAAACCTTGTTAATTACTCGAAATTTAAGCAAACATCAACTCCTACAACTTAATATTTGAAATAGAATAAAAGGTATTAATGTTAAACAAAAGAAATTTGTTGAAAAAAGAGGATGGAAGTTAAACTCCTAATCAAACGATTTGGATAAGATATTTTTAGATAAATTTTTAAATGTGGTACAGGCACCCTTTCAAATTTCTTATTTTTCCATATTATAGTTAATGTTAGGAGTAGAAGAGAGGTGAATTTAATATGAGCAATGATCGTCTTTGTAAGAAGAAAAAGCACTCCAAAAAGGAATGTAGTTACAAAAAAAATCGTTGTAAGGAAATAAGAATTATTAATCTTTGGAAACTTAATCAAGACTAATAAAAATATTTTTAGGAAATTAGATATCCACTTTGCAACTAGTATATGAAAAAAGCTAATTTCATAAAAGGTAGTTTGCATTTTTAGGAATATAATATTTAAATTATAGATTAAAAGTCCATTTATTTGGATATTAAACGAATAAATAGTGTAGCGAGTTTTATTAAAAAGAAAGATTTTTTCTTTTTATTTGCTGAATTCTTTTAAGGGGTATCGTAGGTAATTATAAAAGCTATATATTTAAAAATAAAAGTAAACTACCTTTGCCGAACCTACCCAAAAAGCTAGATCTTTGCTTAGGAGACTGATGAGGATTGAATTCTGTATTATACAGGACTCAATCCTTTTAATTTTGTCTTTATTAATTTGTGATTGTAAAAAAGAATGTACGTCTCTAATTTCTGTTGAAAATGTTCTCTACTCTTAAGTTCTTGGAGATGGAGTAACTCTAATTTTAATAAGCAAAAGAACTTATCAAAGAATATGTTATCTAAATAAATTCCCTTCTGGATGAACTTCCTTGGTTTTTATATGGTCGATTTTGTAAATAACTCCAACTTTCCTGAAGCGTTTGAACAAAATGGGCTTTACCTTTAGTCAAAATAATCCTCTGCTTTTCTTCTTTTACAGTCCTTAATGTTTCAAGCCGTTCTTTTAAAAATAATTGTCTAGAAAGACCTTCTCCTTTGACAAGAATGACTGTTTTTTTTCATCAATAGGATCTACATTTCTTATTTTGATTGCCATGTTCCATCTCAACTCATTAAAACAGAGGTGCCCTATAAAAAATAGAGAGAAGAAGAGCATAAGGGGTTTATGCCCCCACCATAGGTGTGGGGCTAGGCAAAGCCTAGCAAAACTGGGGGTACAAGAAAACCTGTTGAATGTGAACGTACTGTTGACGCAAACTTTTCCGTGTGAACCCACTGTGAACGTAAAAATTAAACATGTAAGCCTGCTGTGAACCTTAAAAAAACACGTGTTGACCTACTGTTAACATATGTTTTTTCACTTCATAGCTAAATCTTGTTGCTTTTTATTCAATTTTTAAATGGTTTTATAATATACATTTTTAAATTATTGAACCACCTTTTCATTTAAATTAACACTTGCTATCTTTATTAGATTCTTTTTAATTATTTTGAAAAAAATTAGATGAAATAACTTTTTTTATGTAAATAAACTATGCCAAAACATCATTTCAAAGGATTTGATAATTAAGATACCTAAGGTTTTTTAAAAGGTATTTTTGTGCGAATAATATTTTATTATCTATGCTGATAAAGTTAATACCATTGCTTCCAAGGTACATATGTTGATAATGCGTGTTGTATTAAAGGTAACCTGCTTTTTATTTTGTTCCGTAGTTTATATAGAGTGGCTTCTTAAAGATCTTATTCACGCTAACAAGTATAGGCATTGTCTATAGATTATTATTGCTTTTAAGTGCCTCCTTCCATCCTTGAAAAACTCGATTTATTTCAGAGTTGCCCATTTTTTTATTTATAGGCTTGTATACAAGATTTTCATAAATTTTGGCATAAAATATCTTATCCTTGTACAAGGTACCTCTTCCCTATTCAAATCTGTTGCTTATGCCGCCAAAGTGGCAGGTTTTCATAAATAGCAAAGTCCATAGAATCGTGAATTCTGTGGACTTTGCTATTTATCAAGGGAAATATTAAAAGGTATAGCCTGATGTGTATTAAATTAGGAGGAGAAGGATAATTCTAGAGCTTGGTGACATGGATTAAGACATAAATGATAGGGAATACACTGTATTTTTTCATGTATAAAATAAAAAAACATTTTTATTTCAAAAATCATTGACTTTAATATATTTGTGATTTATTATTATAAAGCGTCGTTGAGACATACCAGTAACAACGACGCTGAAAAAAGAATTTTAAAAAGTTGTTGACATCACATTGATAACTTGATAAGATAATAAAGTCGCTTAAGAGCGGCGGTTGAACTTTGAAAACTGGACAAAGCGACAAACGTCAACGTTAACTTTTTTATTTTATATGAGCAAGTCAAACATTTCTTCGGAGAGTTTGATCCTGGCTCAGGATGAACGCTGGCGGCGTGCCTAATACATGCAAGTCGAGCGAACTGATTAGAAGCTTGCTTCTATGACGTTAGCGGCGGACGGGTGAGTAACACGTGGGCAACCTACCTGTAAGACTGGGATAACTTCGGGAAACCGAAGCTAATACCGGATAGAATCTTCTCCTTCATGGGAGATGATTGAAAGATGGTTTCGGCTATCACTTACAGATGGGCCCGCGGTGCATTAGCTAGTTGGTGAGGTAACGGCTCACCAAGGCAACGATGCATAGCCGACCTGAGAGGGTGATCGGCCACACTGGGACTGAGACACGGCCCAGACTCCTACGGGAGGCAGCAGTAGGGAATCTTCCGCAATGGACGAAAGTCTGACGGAGCAACGCCGCGTGAGTGATGAAGGCTTTCGGGTCGTAAAACTCTGTTGTTAGGGAAGAACAAGTACGAGAGTAACTGCTCGTACCTTGACGGTACCTAACCAGAAAGCCACGGCTAACTACGTGCCAGCAGCCGCGGTAATACGTAGGTGGCAAGCGTTATCCGGAATTATTGGGCGTAAAGCGCGCGCAGGCGGTTTCTTAAGTCTGATGTGAAAGCCCACGGCTCAACCGTGGAGGGTCATTGGAAACTGGGGAACTTGAGTGCAGAAGAGAAAAGCGGAATTCCACGTGTAGCGGTGAAATGCGTAGAGATGTGGAGGAACACCAGTGGCGAAGGCGGCTTTTTGGTCTGTAACTGACGCTGAGGCGCGAAAGCGTGGGGAGCAAACAGGATTAGATACCCTGGTAGTCCACGCCGTAAACGATGAGTGCTAAGTGTTAGAGGGTTTCCGCCCTTTAGTGCTGCAGCTAACGCATTAAGCACTCCGCCTGGGGAGTACGGTCGCAAGACTGAAACTCAAAGGAATTGACGGGGCCCGCACAAGCGGTGGAGCATGTGGTTTAATTCGAAGCAACGCGAAGAACCTTACCAGGTCTTGACATCCTCTGACAACTCTAGAGATAGAGCGTTCCTTCGGGGACAGAGTGACAGGTGGTGCATGGTTGTCGTCAGCTCGTGTCGTGAGATGTTGGGTTAAGTCCCGCAACGAGCGCAACCCTTGATCTTAGTTGCCAGCATTAAGTTGGGCACTCTAAGGTGACTGCCGGTGACAAACCGGAGGAAGGTGGGGATGACGTCAAATCATCATGCCCCTTATGACCTGGGCTACACACGTGCTACAATGGATGGTACAAAGGGCT
>NZ_CP085448.1:0-30000 GCF_023824195.1 Priestia megaterium | reverse complement strand
TAAAACCTCAGCCTTCCAAGCTGATGTCGTGAGTTCGATTCTCATCACCCGCTCCAAATAACGGGCCTATAGCTCAGCTGGTTAGAGCGCACGCCTGATAAGCGTGAGGTCGGTGGTTCGAGTCCACTTAGGCCCACCATATTCCACAGTAGCTCAGTGGTAGAGCTATCGGCTGTTAACCGATCGGTCGTAGGTTCGAGTCCTACCTGTGGAGCCATACTGGCCCGTTGGTCAAGCGGTTAAGACACCGCCCTTTCACGGCGGTAACACGGGTTCGAATCCCGTACGGGTCATCTTAAAAGCAGTTTGCATATGCAAACTGCTTTTTTATTTGGAAAAAACGAATGATTATGCTTTTAAAAAAGATATATTTTTATAACCTTTTTTAAAAGAAATTTCTTTATAGTGATTAAAAAACTCTTTACTTATTTAGATAAGTATATTATCTATATTTTTAATGGATATTGACATTTTGTATTATATTCATAATACGAAATAAATCTTTAAAGTGATCAAATTAAATAAATTGTATAAAATTATCTTCATGAACAAAAGTAAATACTGAAACTATTTAATAAAATATAAAGTTTTAGCATTTACTTTAAGTGATGACAAATAGTGCATTTTTCTACAAATAATATAAAAGATATCCTATTTTTATAGAAAGTAAGTTTACACTTTTACTTCTATATAAAATAAAATAAATATGTAATAACTATAATAAATAAATGAGAATAAGTATTTATTATTAAAAATGATTTCCTGTTTTATTTTTATACCTGATACTCTCGAAAATGTTATTATCTTAAATGCAACCATCAAAAAGTCTATCATATTGGAGTTAGTATAGTTTCATGGACACTATTTAATTAAGTCCTTACAATAATCTTTGAGAGGATGTGTCCGAAATGGAACGTAAACGTGCAGGCAAAAAATACAATGATGACTTTAAGAAAACGATTGTGGATTTATATCATGCTGGAAACTCGGTTAAAGAATTAAGCAGCGAATATGGCGTATCAGAAGTAACAATCTATAAGTGGGTGAAGGCATTTACACCTATCAGTTCAGAGGAAGGCTCTCTAACACCTAAAGAATTAGCTGAGATTCAGAAGGAAAACCTTCGGTTAAAACAAGAATTAGATATTCTAAAAAAGACTATGGCCATAGTCGCGAAAAAATAACAGAAGCAGAGCTCAACCATTTTATCGAGACATATAAAGAGCAATACACCGTCAGAAAATGTGCGAAGTGTTAACGATTCCGAGAAGTAGCTACTACAACTCGTTCAAAAAGACCGTGTCAAACCGTGAAGAGGAAGATCAGAAGTTGACGAAAGAAATCCAACGAATTCATGTGAAAAGTAAAGCGCGTTATGGCGCTCCAAAAATTCATCAGGCCTTATTAAACAACGGGTGTCATCTAAGTCTAAAGCGTGTTCAACGCTTAATGAAACGGGCAGGAATTCGTTCGATCACAAAGAAAAAATATCGTCCCTATCCGTCAAAAGAAAAAGTTCTGCAGCTAGAAAAACTGTTGAAACGAGATTTTTCTACACAGACTATTAATGAGAAATGGGTGGCAGATATTACGTATATCCCTACGGTAAGAGATGGTTGGTGCTATTTGGCGTCTGTATTGGATTTACACTCTAAAAAAATTGTTGGCTATTCTTTTTCCCGTTCAATGACATCAGAGCTGATCATTGAAGCACTTCAAAACGCTTACACTGCTCAAAGGCCCCGAAAGGGCTTACTTCTTCATACCGATCTTGGCTCACAATACACAAGTAGTGAGTTTACTCAGCATGTCCACAAATACGAGATGAAGCAGTCTTTCAGCCAGAAAGGCTGCTCTTATGATAATGCCTGCATAGAATCGTTTCATGCCATATTAAAGAAAGAAGAAGTGTATCATACGCAATATACAGACTATTCAGCTGCAAAAGTATCCATATTCCAGTTTATAGAAGGATGGTATAACCGAAACAGAATCCATAGTAGCCTTGGCTATCAAACTCCTCAAGCGATTGAGGATCAAATGAGAAAAACAGCTTAAGACTTAACTTTTTTGTGTCCAAATTATTGACTCAAATCCACTTACAAAAAATGAAGTTATGAATAATAACATTTCATCTATATTTTCAAATGAAAAAACTCAATGACTACATGATGTATACAAAATGTAGTCGGATAAATAGCAGGAACGTAAGACTTTCCTATTGAATATGTATACAAATTGTATATACGAGGTGATAGAGTGGGGAAATTAGATAAGTACGCTCGTCGATCAAAATTAAAAGAACAAAGTAAAGTGTTACCGATTCGGTTACCAGAAAGTATATATGAGCAATTTCGACAACGTTGTGTTGAGTTAGGATTGTCTATGTCAGAGGCTGGATATTTGCTAATTAAAGAAGAATTAGAAGATAATCTATACAACTCGAATACAAATGAGGTTGCCGTGACTACAGAACAACTACAAAAGATTATACACCATGGGAACACATCGTATACAAGAAACAATACAGGCAAATCTTCTTCTTTTTCTACACGATGGACCTCAAACCATTATGAGATTGAAAACGAATTGCCATGTCCACTATGTCAGCAATGGTATAGCAAAGCTAATTTTTCTCGTCATGCAAAAAATCATCATACAACTACTAAGGAACTTTTAGAAAGTAATGAAGATCTTGTTTATGAAATGATTGATAAACGTAAACAAAATATGTAAGGAAAATGCGTTGCTTATTAGAAGGTAACCTCTTGTTCAATTAAGAATAATTTGATTGAACAAGAGGTATATTTTGTGAGATGAAAGGTGAAAAATTTTTATGGGATAAGAAATGGTGCCTTTTTAGAGGATATTTAAAGAAGAATATAAATTAGAGATAACTAAATGAGTAAAAGATATTTATTATTAACTTTGGCGAACTGCTCGGTTTGCATTAATCCTTCCATAAGTCCAATATGAGCCTGTACCAAGTATTGGGTCAGCTGTGGTTTGAATATTATCTCTGATTTGTATGTTGTTTTTACCTTGAGCTGCTAGCAGTGCTGCTAACCCAGCTACATGAGGACAAGCCATTGAAGTACCGCTTAAATATGCATAATAACTACCAATATAGGTGGATAGAATGTTGGTGCCAGGAGCTGCTACTTCTACCCATGTACCATAATTTGAGAAGCTAGATTTTTGATCATTTTGGTCTGTAGAAGCTACAGCAATTACATTATCATAATATGCAGGGTATGTTATGATGTTAGCTCCATCATTTCCGGCAGCTGCTACAATAAAAGCACCTTTGTTCCAAGCATAATTAATAGCATTTTCCAATGTAACGGCTCCTTGGGGAGCACCTAAACTTAAGTTAATAACTTGAGCACCTTGATTAGCTGCATATACAATGGCATTTGCAATATTAGTTAGAGTTCCGTTACCTGCATTATCAAGTGCACGAACCGGCAATATAGAAGCTAACGGAGCCATACCAGCAATACCTAAACTATTATTGGTTGCAGCTGCAGCAATACCAGCTACGTGAGTACCGTGACCATTCCCGTCACTCGGGTTTGTATTTCCATCTACGAAATTATAACCAGGTAAAAGTTTTGAAGCTAAATCAGGATGGTTAAGTTGAACACCTGTATCAACGATTGCAATTTTTATACTACTGTTACTTCTTGTAACATCCCAAGCAGGAGGAGCTTGTACCTTTTGGGGACCATATTGATAAGGGTAGAAGGGATCGTTTGGCACATAAGAAGCTTTGAAAATATAGTTTGGTTCTGCATACTCTACTTCATCTAAGTCACCATAAATATTAATAAGTTTCTCTATATTCTTTTTTGAGTATACGAGGTGATATCCTAAATCATTATTCTCTTCTAATACAGTACATTTATTTTTACTGTGAATCTCTGCTGCTCTTTGCCCACATACATTTTCATTAAATTTAACAATCATTTGATTTGGTTCAAAAGCTGTTGGAGGTTCTGGATAGAAAAGAGTAACTATATATTTTACTGTATAAAATAACAATATAATAATAAATACGGATGATGCTAAAGCAAGCCAACTAAACACTAACATTCCTCCCAATCAATGAATTACTAATATAGTATTCACGATCTATTAAGAAGGATTGGACAAGTATACCTTTCAACAAAGAAACAGCTGTTACCTACATTATCATCCCTCATATAAAGGTTCTTTCTCTTGTTTTGATTTTTCTGACTATCTTTTAATTCAAGATTAGAATAGGAAAAAATCAACTTTATTCATAAAATTTAACATTAATGGACAAGCACACAAACAATCTATAGATAAATGAATAAAATATCATATAAAAAAGAAAAGGAGTGATTAATATAAAAAGCTATCGTCATTGTAATAATAAAAAAGATGATGTGTATTATTTAGAAGCTTCTTACCCATATAGAGGTTCATATAGTAAGAAAAAAGGTAATGAAAAATTCTTTGTTGAAAATCATACAATTGAAGGTTCTGGAACTAATTTAACAGGAAACATCCCATTAACTATCGCAGTTCCTGCTAGCGCTACGGATGTAAATGTTTTTGAAGACTTTACTAAAAACCACAATAAAACGCTTCTTCAATTATCAGCTGTAACTACTGGCCTTATAGTTTCAATATTCACAAGAGGTTCTAGAATGCCTATCTCGGCTACTATACCTGCAGGTTCTACGCGAGCTTTTCAAGTTGAAGATTTTGAGAGATTGACTGTTTCCAACCCATCTCCTACTACTGCTGGAACGTTAAACGTCTTCATTCAAAAAACATTTTGCATTGGCTGTAAAGAGCAAAATAAAAACCACAATAAAAAATGTTATTTCTAAGATATTAGACTTCAAAAAACACATCGGACTAGCTTTACCTGTTCGATGTGTTTTTTTAAATAATTAACGGCTGCCCCAAGTTTATAAAATTTTTGAAAGAAAACGTGTAGAGTAAAAAGGTATGATTTAAACAAAAAGACTATTAGCTCGAGAGCTAATAGTCTTTTCTCCATTTACTTAGTTGTAAACCACTAAAATATAGACTTAAACGTTTTAATTAGTATAATCCTCATTGTATTTTTGCTTACATTTATCTTTGCCGTAATCTTTTTCATGTTTGTCTTTGCGCTTATCTTTGCCATAATCTTTTTCATGCTTGTCTTTGCATTTATCTTTACCATAGTCTTTTTTATGCTTGTCTTTGCATTTATCTTTGCCATAGTCTTTTTCATGTTTGTCTTTGCATTTATCTTTGCCATAGTCTTTTTCATGTTTGTCTTTGCATTTATCTTTGCCATAATCTTTTTCATGCTTGTCTTTGCATTTATCTTTGCCGTAGTCTTTTTCATGCTTGTCTTTGCATTTATCTTTGCCATAATCTTTTTCATGCTTGTCTTTGCATTTATCTTTGCCATAATCTTTTTCATGCTTGTCTTTGCATTTATTTTCGCGGCTATCATATATAGTCTTTAAGAAATATTTGTTGTCATCTTTTTCATGCTTGTCTTTGTGTTTATCTTTGTCGTAATCTTTTTCATGCTTGTCTTTGCATTTATTTTCGCGGCTATCATATATAGTCTTTAAGAAATATTTATTGTCATCTTCTTGATTATAATAAGATTTAGTCAAATTAATTCCCTACCTTTATTTAGAATTGGTGTTTCTATATATTTTATTTTCAAATAGAAAAGTTGCTTGTACATTCAGGAAAAAACGGCTTTTAAACTAGTTATATTTATAACTCAATTGTGGAAATTTCTTTTAAAATGAGGGATTAAAGTGAGATTAGAAAAGATTATTGTAGATAAAAAGAGTATAAAAAGAAACAAGAGGTTTAACACTAAATGATTTAGGTGAAAAGGGAAGTATCGAAATGAAGTTCACAAGGGAGAAAGAGGAGAAAGAGGAGAAAGAACAATAGAATAAATTATTAATATGTTATATAACTATACAGTAGTGAATTCATCTCCTTTTTCAGGAAAATCGTTTGACTTAAGTTTGTCACTCATATATTCCTAACTCTCCACCCCATGTTGAAATTTTCTCTAGATGATAACTTAACAACTCACCTTCACGATTGTCGGAGATTCTTCTTAGTTGAGTGTGGAGACCTCTTTCTAAAGTCCGTTGCAGGTAGGCCATCTTATAGAGGGTCATTGGATCTGTTGTGAAGATAATGCCGTATTTCTTCATCTCATTCACATATATCTTTACACACTGGGTCCGAATTTCTTCTGCATTTTGTTGCCAATCTTTTCTGAAACCTAACAGTAATTCCACTAATACAACCATATCAAACCATACTGATGAGTATTTTGCTGATTCCCAATCAATAAATTGAATATTCCATGGAGTATTTTGAGTAACATTTTTGCTACATATATTTTGCATATGAAGATCACCATGAGTAATAGACGATCCATTTTCAACTAATTCAGGGAAGAAATCAGGTCCTTTATTATATAGCTTGATTAACGATGGATAATAAGGCTTTATTATATCGCTAATACGTTTGTCTTTAATTGCAGCGTTTAGTAAATCAACTGTTTGGTTCATGTATTTAACTCGATTTTTTTTCATAGAAGTAGATGTATAAACAGGAAGCCAACCCTTCCAAACACTTTTGTTCTTTTTAAATCTATTTTCGAAAGTTTGGCCATGAAGTTTAGCTATACTGGGGATAATATATTGAAAGTGGGCTGGAGAGAAGGTTAATTGACCACGTATCTGGTTAACGAATTCCATAAATATCCATGTTTCGTTTTTGACCGTTTCGATAAGATAAATACGAGGTAAAAACTCTTTTAAAATAGTATAAGCTTTTTTATAAATATTAATTTCTACTTCGTTTTTATAAGCTGTTGAATTGTAAACCTTGAAAATAACTGGATAATAGTTATTACTTCTTCGAAGAAGTAGTTTGTATATACTGCTTCGTTTAGTTGACTTCAGGCATGTGATTTCTGAGGGAACGATGATAACTTTTTCACCAATAGAATAAGAAAGTTTTTCAGCTATTTTTAATTGTTCAAACTGATGATATAGTGTTTTAAGGTCATGCATAGCATTCATTCCTTTCGTTTGCGTTTCCAGGCATTAATTAAATGAGACCATGCGCTTCTGAAAAATGGCATTGGATCATCCCATGCAAATAAAGCAAACTCTTTTTGACCTTGTAATCCTCTATAAAAGTCTTTAAAGGTCATTTCTGATTTCTTTTTCTTTTCAAGAAAAGTAAGGTAATATCTCACAAGATAAATCCAATTAATACGGTCTATTTGGTGTAATCTAGGTTCTGGATTTTGATTAGTTAAATACAAATAATAGATATAGACGAAATCAATGCCTGCAGGACCTGTTAGGCTGTGTGTTAACCAAAAACGAGGGTTTATTTCAATAAATTTGTAAACACCATCTCGAGGGTCTTTTTTGAATTCAGCCATACCAATACCTTTAAGCTTTATTTCTTCAAAAAATGGGATACATATATCGATAAGTTCCGGCACTTTTTTACTAACAATATGAGCCCCTGTTCCGAATTCTGCAGGGAATTGATGATTCTTTTGTAAGGAGAATAATGCGAGGAGATTCATATTATCATCATAAAAGGTTGCTACCTTATAAAAACACTGGTTGTCTCCAGGAATAAGCTCTTGAATAATTAGTTTTCCATATTCTCTGTAGAGTGGATATTCACTCCTTAATTGATTAGGAGTTTCTAGCACAATCGCTTTTTTATTGATTTTTTTTCTAAATTCGTGACCAAGTACAGGCTTTAAAATACAAGGGAAATCAAGATTTACAATAGCATCTTCAAGTTCTTCTTTACTCTCTATCACATATGTTCTCGGGCATGGAATATTATGCTTAAAGGCTAGTTCATAGGTTTTGTTTTTATCAAGTACTTGTTCAATTAAAGAATGATCGGGAAATAAAAACAAGAAATATTTTAACAATTCATCTCGATTTTTCGAGATGAATTGTACATAGTCATCTGCTCCTGTGTACAAGACAGGCTTTAAACCTATCTTTTTAGATAAATTGATTAAGAATTCTAATAGTTTCTTTTCTTCAGTTAAGGGGCTAGGGCATATACTGCAAGTAGCGAGGCGTGATTTTCCTATTTTATATGGTTTTTCTGTGTCAAAAGCGTAAACTTTTATACCCTTTCTTGCTAAACTTCTAATAATTCCAACCCCATTTGCACTCAAGTCAAGAACAACTGCAGAATGTTCATGTTTCATGCGTTAATTCATCCCCCAAAAATTTTTGTATAAATGTTCTATTCTTCCTATCATACTATTTATTGTTAAGTGTTTTTCCGCGAAAATTTTAGCATTAGTACTCATTTTATTTCGAGCCTCTTTATTTGTAATCAGAAATTTTAATGCATGAGCTAATTGTACTGAATTTCCTGGTTCAACAATAATTCCTGTTTTACTATGCTTTATAAGCTCGGGAATGCCTCCGCAATTCGTTGAAATTACAGCAGTTCCACTATGCATAGCCTCGATTATTGAAAGAGGTAAGCTATCGTTGATTGTCGGAAGTACAAAAATATCGGTTTTACTTAAGATTGAAGGTACGTCATCTCTGGATCCTAAGAATTTGACCATTGATAAACCAAGAGCCATTCTCTGCTTTTCTAATGCTTCTCTCATTTGTCCATCACCAACAATCAATACCTCAATACTAGTGGTATATTTTTCAAGACGTGATAACGCTTCAAATAAATAGTTATGTCCTTTTCGTGGACCAAGTCTAGCTACGCATGTAATAGTAAGTTTTTGTGGAGGTGTTTCTTTTTCTTGCCTTTGGTTGTTTGGATAATCAATACCTGTAATGACTGTGGTTATATTTCTATTTTTAGCACCTAATTTTATTAATGGTTCACGAAACGAATTACTAAGAACAATAATGTGACTTGCATATTCTATCGCTTTACTTTCAAGTTCTTTAAAATATGCTTCTTCAACAGAGCCTTTTTTGATTATGTTAAACTTTAGTCTGTTAAACGTAAACATACCATGGGGTGTATAGAATAAAGGCTTCCCGTAGCCTTCATTAAATCTTCCTAAGATATTTGCTGTAAATAAATCTTGAGCATGAAGGATATCGTATTTTTCTAAGTCTATTGTTTCAAGCATTTTTTCGTATACGTATATGAGTCTTTTATGATTTAAAATTCGTTCATTATAACTCCCATAGCGTCTTGTGAAAAAGCTTTTTAAATTTGGAGTAACACTCTCCCGAAAATGGTTTACTTTTGAAGTTGAAAATTGATTAGGAGAAATAATATCCACTTTATGTCCTTGACTCTTTAACCCTTTACTGAGAGCAGAAATATAATTAGAAAGTCCTCCTACATGAGGGAAGCTCCAAAATGTAGCTATTAAAATAGAGAATTTCTTTTTTGAGCCTTTTTTTGAAATGGTTCTTTTTTTAGAATGTTCCTTTGAAAGAATTTTTTTTGAAGAAGATGATTTAAGTCCATAATATTGGTCTAATCTTTCGACTATATAAGGGTAGGGAAAAGTAATCTCATTTTTCATTTCCAAACCCTCCGTATAATTTCAAAGGCTTCAGCATAAGGTACTCCAACGCTCATTCCACGCAACCTTCCTAAGTACTCAATACCTTCGTAAGAACGAGGGTGAGGAAACTTCCTCATTTCAATATCATAATGTTTAAGTGCATTAAGTTTAAACTCCATGGTACCTGTAACGTCCACAAAATAATTTGGTTTGAATGTCTTCTCAGGAGTGTAAGTACCCCACTCACTAGATGAAACTGTTTCAAATGTAATTAACTCTATAGGAGTTGTACCAGGAAGAGGTCTAGTTGCAGTTAGCACTGCTTGAAAAGTAATCTGATGATCTCTATTCAAATCACCGTAATGATGTGTAAAGATCTTAACAGGTTTGTACTTCCGTATGAGCTGCTCAATTTCTTTCGTTAATTCGTGAAGAGGAATCATCTCTAACTCTAAGTTGACATGCTCGAGAAATATTACTTCGTCAATGCCGATTTCTTTATTAGCAAGCCTTCCAAACTGATGAATGTGATGAGTTTCTTCCTTTCTTCCTAAAGCAGTAATTACTGAAATTACTTTATAGCCTGCATCTACAAGTTTTTTTAAGGTTCCTGCAGTTCCTAATAGCTCGTCATCAGGATGAGCTCCAATTACTAATATACAATTGCTCATATTTGTTCCTCCCGTAGCTTTTTCTTCTATACTTGTACTATAAATAATATATGGAATTGTCTAGATGTTAGAAACTGTCATTGGCGGAGAAGTGAAAATTAGGTGGAGATTTACTAGTTGATCATAGAAGATATCTACATTAATACTTTTGTTATGTATTTTAAATAGTAATGTTCAGGGGAGAGATAACTTTTAGATTAGTAATAAGATGATGATTCTCTGGGTGAATTCTAAATTATTTACTGGAGAATTAATACTATGAGTTAATTATAAGTAAAAGAATTTATTTTGTAGAAATAAGACCTGTTACTAGGTGATGACAGGTCTTATTAATTTATTAAGATTACACTATTAATGCTTAGAATTTAATTTCCATAAATTTGTAATTCTAATTTCTTTACAAGTATCTTTGCAAGATCTGTAATCCTCATGTTTCTCATGTTTCTTATGCTTTTTGCAAGTGTTTTTATGAGAATCTCCCTCATAATCCCAATTTTCTTTATACTTCATAATACCACCCCCTTTTCTTACTATCATATGTAACCTTTAGTAAGATGAGAGGGTGCTTGTCCTATATTTTAGTAGGATTTTTTTCGCGCACTTCTATTTAAGTAGATAAGCATACAAGCAATTTATTTTTAGAGGAATAATATAACAAATGAGAAAGGAGGAGACGTATGGGGAAATTTTATTTTCATTATCTTAAGGATGAGAACGAGGAATATAGATCAACTGAATTACCTTTCTTTAAAAGGTACAATAAAAGAAATATTCCGTTTCCTGCTTTCAGAATGAATAACAATAATAATACTCAATTTGTTTCACCTAATATTATTAAAAAGGTTCATTTTTTTAGAAAGCAATTTAATTTAGAGAATGAGTACGCTTCGACTATATCTGCTTTTATTCCACAAGAAGACGGTATATACAGACTAACAGCATCTATTGAGTTACAGCTAAACGATATTAGAGGGGGGGATATACAAACTTTATTTCTGGTAAATGATACACTCATAAAAAAAACGCACCAAGCATTCTCTCATGAAAATGATTCTAATATTATTAGAATCATAGAAAATTTGCAGTTAAATCGTTTTGATCGCGTTCAAGTTGCGATTAAGAGTAGTGTAGCTGGTGTAATACAAGATACTCCTAATACCTATTTTTCAGGTGAAAGAGTATCGCCTCATTCCCTTAAAATAACAAAAGAGAAAAAAAAGCGTACTGCAAGAAAAAAAACTTCCTCAATTAGCGGAGGTAAAAAGGAGAAAAAAACTAAAAATTTTAAAGAGTACACAGTAATTGGAAAGGGGAGAGATGGAGTTGTTTATCACTTAATGCCTGATCGATGTGTAAAAGTTTTTTTCAAGAAAGAAACACAAAGAAAGGAGTTAAAAGCTATACAAATTGGGCAGTCATCTTCTATTATTCCTCGTCTCTACGATTATGGGGCGGATTACATAGTCATGGAGTATATAAAGGGGATTTCGTTGGCAAAGTATCTAAAAAAAAATAGACATATGACAAAATCTTTAGTCATTAAAATTATGAATCTTCTTGATGAATTAAGAAGTTTAAACTTTAGCAGACAAGATACCGAATTACGTCATGTTTTAATAAATGAAGAGGGTAATTTAAAAATAATTGATCATAAAAGAGCGTTTACTTCTAATCGATCTATACCCATTAAGTTACTAACTGAATTAAAAGAATTAAAATTATCGAAGGATTTTTTGGCTTATGTTAGAGAAATTCGTCCATCCGTTTATGAAAAATGGAAAGAGTATGGTTAGGCTCAAATTGTTAGAGGCCGCAGTTCAATATTATGAATTGTAGCAACAATAACTTTATGTTAATACGGTTATTGTTGCTACAGGTTATAGTATGAAATCATTGTTATGCCACCTCTTATAGAACATAAGTGTTAGTTTTTATGTCTTATATTAGGCATCAGTTATTGTATAAATTGACTGATCACCCACCGGAAGGGTAGCAATAACGATATTGGTTGCTCCGTCAATTACGGAGACTATACTATTTTCTTCGTTTGTGACGTGGATCTGATTATTATCTCCATTAATATCAATCATAGAGGGGTGTTCTATTACCGGCACTATCCCAATAACAGTATTTGTTCCTGCGTCAATGACTGAAACAGTATGACTATTTTTATTGGCTACATAAATTCGATTGTTAGATAAGTTAGTGCCTACGTCGTTAGGTTGGTCACCTACTGGAACTGTAGCCATTATGGTATTCGTTAATCCATCAATGACCGAGACTGTGTTTTTAAACTTATTAGCTACATAAATACGGTTAATATAAGGGTGAACATCTAGGTTAATTGGATGGGTTTCTACAGGAATTGTAGCAACAACCATATTTGTCAATCCATCGATGACTGAAACTGTGTCACTAGCTGCATTTGTTATATAAACCCTATCCATATAGGGATTGATTCCTATACCGGATGGTTGACCTCCAACTGGAATGATACTAATGACTGTATTCGTTTCCGCATCGATGACTGAAACTGTTTCATCACCTTTATTAGTGACATAAATTCGATTACTAGATGAGTTGCCATTCACATTCACAGGCTGACGACCTACATTAATAGTCGTAATTAACTCATCTGTTAACCCATCTATAACGGAAACAGTATTAGTATCCTCGTTTATTACATAAACTTGGCACTTAGATGATTTTCCTCTTTGGTATGGAAAATCACCTGCAACATGTACCACCTTCGCCTTTTTTCCCATTTTACTCAACTCTTTTCATAAATACTGTTAAGAAAATTGTTGAAAACATAAGACACTTACCTTATGTACAAATATATGATGTTAAATTTATTTTATTATCTTAAATTTTCAAAAGAAGAAAATGACTATATTTTATAATAATATCAATATAGAAGTTTTTTATTTTATCTAAATACAGTGTATGCTACTAAGAAATACACTGTATTTAAAAGGAATTTTTTAAATAACACTTGAAAATAGATGGGGAATTGTTTCCTTTTAGGTAACCGCTGCATATGTTGTTATGAAATAAAACCTTATAAAAAAGGAGCGATTAATATGAGTGATTCACAGAGAAGGCCGGAGATTGTTCCAAATAAAATAATTGATGTATTAGTAAACGACGTTTTTTCTAAACATGGCATAGATAAAGAGCAAGTCAAAAGAAAACTATCTGAAGAAAAGAAACAAATGCTTAAAGAAATGGTTGAAGATTTATCAAAACGAGTGGATGAATTTGTTAAGCAAACAAATACTACTAACAACAAAAAATAAATAAATCATAACATCTACAAACGCCATTCAATAGGCGTTTTTGTGGTTTTTTAAAATGGTTGCACTCATTAGTCCATTGGCCCAATCCTATTGATTGGTATGTTCATATATTAATACATACCATGAAAAAGGAGTGTTAGTTATGTCATCTAAAAATTATTATTCTTACGAAAAGAAAAATTGCAAAAGCAGACATAAAAAGAATGATCCCAAGAAGCATTATAAAGATGGCTGGAAAGTAGATCACGTAGATCACCATGAAAGTGAATCTACAGAATATGATTACTATAATAGCCGTGAGAGTCGTGAGAGTCGTGAGAGCCGTGAGAGTCGTGAGAGTTTTGGAGAAAGTTTTGGAGAAAGTTTTGATGCAGAAGTAGTTCAAGAGGCTGATCAACTTTCTTTAATTGATCAAGAATCAAATGAATTAATTTGGATTAAAGATTCTTGTGATATTACTGTTCATACAACAGATACTCAAGCAGCTATTGCTATTCAAGTAGCCATCCAAGTAGCTATCGCAGTAGTTGTTCGTATTACCATTGGCGATACTGCTGAAAATGATGGTGTACTTCAAGATTTATTACAACTATCTGACATAGAGCAAACAAACAAACAAAAGATTTATATTGAGAATTCTAAAGATGTTGAAATTACAACTACTGATACAGACGTTGTCCTTAACATTCAATTATTATTACAAGTACTAGTTGCTATTATTGTACTTGTAGATGTTCTTTAATTAAAAACTAAAAGAGGTGAAAAAAATGGGTGAGAAAAAATGGAGAGCACTAGATCATTGTGAAAATAAACGATTCAGTGGAGTTGACATTTTGCAGGAAGCAGAGCAAATAGCTGCTGCTGAACAAAAATCTTTTGAGAAAATTATTGTTAAAGATTCACAAGATGTTAAGGTACACACTACAGATACTCAAGTCGCAGTGACTATTCAAGTAGCTTTACAAATAGCTATTGCAGTAGTTGTTCGTATTACTATTGGTGACACTGCTGAAGGAGACAGCATAGTTCAAGAATTGAAACAATTCGCAGTCATTAAACAAAAAAATGCTCAAAAGACAATTATTGAAAATTCTACAAACGTAAAAGTTACAACTACTGATACAGATATCGCTGTAAATCTTCAGGTATTACTACAAGTTCTAGTAGCTATCTTGGTTACATTAGATATTCTCTAGCAGAAAAATTTGTAATATAGTCGGATAATCTATTCAATTATTTGAATAGTATTTGCAAGAAGTAGCTATAGAATTTTTACTTGTGAATGCATTTAGCTAAATTTATTCGCTACCTTCTTACCGAGTATAAGAGAAGAGGTAAAATGCTTCTCTCCGTAAGGAGGGGGCTTTTTTATTTAATTTGACTAAGCGTATATAACACGATCATCATTACACACCTCAAACCATTATAAGGTTGAAAGCAAGTTACCATGTCCTCTATGTTAACAATGGTATAGTAAAGCTAATTTCTCTCGATATGTAAAGAATCAAAACTACCAAAGAAATTTTAGAAAATAATAAAGCTCTTATTTATCAAATGATTGATAAACGTAAATAAACTATGTAAGGAAATATATAAATATTAAATACTTCCCTTATTAAACATAAATCCTTGTTCATTTAGAAATAACGTGATGGAAAGGAACAAGAGGTACATTTCATGAAGGATAAAGAAAATGTAGAGGATAAGAAGAGTTGCTTTTTCCCTAAGCTGCTAACAGAATAGTCCTGCCAATTCCGCTACATGAGAACAAGCCATTGAAGTACCGCTTTAATAGATATAATAACTATCAGTTTAGGTAGATAGAATACTTGAACCTGGTGTAGCACCTTTCCTCCATGTATCATAATTTAAAAAACTAGATTTTTTATCATTTGAATCTGTAGCAGCTACAGCAATCAAATTCTCATAGCATGCTGGGGTATTATGATATTAACTACGTAATTCCTAAAACATGTTAAAACAACAGCGCCTTTGTTCTAAGCATAGTTGTTAGCATTTTCTAATGGGAATTCGGTATGAAAAGAAAATTGGGAAAGTGTTGAATAAAAATCATTAATTTTTACATTGTTTAGAACAACTGAACGATGTTTTTTTATTTATAGCACTAAAAATAAATCTGAACTTATTGGACAGGCACACAAACCCTTTATTTATTAAAGAATAAAATAATAAAGGACACAAAGAAAGGCAGATTTAAATAAAAAACTGCTACAGACGTTACAATCATAGGGAGTCTTCTAGAAATATATAGCCATATAAAATACTTAAAGATTTATCTTCCCCTTATGAAATGGAATGATTTAAAAAATTAGAGAGGATAGAGGTAAAAGGGATGTATTTACGAAAAAGAATTCCTTATAAAGATGATTCTTATTTAATTAGCTTAACAATGGATAATTTCAAAGTGAAAAGCACAGTAGTTCAAAACATATTGAAGAAGTCACATGAAGTGCTTGTTATATGTAACAATGATGATAAAGTAATTGGTTATCTTTGTTACAAATTTATAGTGAAAGACGTTATATTTATAAATTATGTAGTTCTTGATCGTCCATATCAAGGACAGGGCGTTGGTGGATCTTTTCTGCCTACGGTAATATCTTACGCTCGAAAAAAAGGCATAAGAGGAGCAACTGGTTTTGTAAATAATAACAATTCTGAAGCTTTTAAGATTTTTAGACATTGGGGTTTTCGACCTTTAGTGAACATTGCTGGCGGAACATTAATAGGTATAATCATTTAAATAATTATATTCTGTAAGAAATCAATGAAAGAAGCGAAGTATTTACTAATTTAATAATTGCTTTTTGAATGAATATTTATTTTAAAGAACTAGAAAAGGGTAGAAACATTCTTTCTTTCTATCTATACAATCATCATACTACTAATTCTGTTTAGTATTTAAGAATGGAATTAGTAGTATTTATAATGATACATAACCACATTAGGTGTAGGTCCAAATGTTTCCTTTTAGGTAATGCCTGCATATGCTGGGATAAAAAAACTTTATTAAAAGGATAGATTCATGTGAGTGATTCATTAAAGAAAACAGAGATAGTACCTAACAAACTCATTGACTTATTAGTAAGTGACATTTTTTCAAAATATGGAGTTGATAAAGAACAAGTTAAAGGAAGGTTATCTGAAGAGAAAAAACAAATACTTAAGGAAATGGTAGAGGATTTGAGTAAGCGGGTAAATCAATTCGTCAGTGAAAACAATGCTAAAAAAAGAATAGTTAACTTTCTAAAAGTGCCTATCCTTAGGCGTTTTTTATTTGATAAAAATAGTTATATACCTTAGTTCAATAGGGTGATCCTATGGATTTCCCTATTCATGTATTATTACATACCATGAAAAAGGAGTGATAACTATGTCATCTCAAGATTATTACTATTACGACGTAAATAAAAAAGTAAAATCAGTAAAAAGAATTATTGCAATAATGATTGTAAAGTAGATTACCATAAAGACGATAAACACCATGATGACCAAAACTTTGGTACAGATGTCTTTCAGGAAGCTAATCAAGTTTAACTAGTGGATCAAGAATCAGATGAACTAATCTGGATTAAAGATGCATGTGACATTGTAGTTCATATGACAGATAACCAAGTGGCTATTGCTGTAGTGATTCGTATTACAATTGGCGATAACGATATGGGAAATAGTGTAATAAAGAATCTGAAACAACTTACTAGCATTTAGCAAAAAAATTCACAAAAAAAACCAATTATTGAAAATTCAACAAATATGGAAGTTAAAACAACTGATACTGATATAGCTGTAAATCTTCAAGTATTACTTCAAGTTCTAGTAGTTATCTTAGTTTCATTAGACATTCTCTAATAAACCCAATAATTATGTTAAACTCATCAGTAAACTTTTAGAAGTTTATTAAATGACTTGTGAATGCATTTAGTTAAATCTATTCGCTACCTTCTTACTAAGCAAAGAGAAGAGGTAAAATGCTTCTCCAAGTGAGGAGTGGCTTTTTTGTCTTTTAATGGATTTCTAGTACATATGAAGAGCATAGACAAACAAGCTGTATTTTAACATGTAACTATAATGGGAATTTTGAGCTGTATTCTATAACAAATGAAATAATTTGATAAATTATAATCCACAGAGAATTATTAAATCTTGACCAATTGACATACCTTTAAAATTTTTAGAATATGTTTAAAGGTACTGAATATATAAGAAATCTTTTCATTATAAGGGAGGAGCAGACTTTGAAAGACATTCATGTACTCTGTATTAATTACAATATTCGTAGTGATTTAAGGAAAGCACTATCCTCGCTGAACTATATTTTACCTCGTGTGAATAAAGTCACTGTTTTTGACAGTCACTACCCTTATCTATCCAGTCCCAATTCATCACTACCCTTTGATATAGATTATATTAATGCTCGACAAGATCTAGGTATTATGCTAAACACTTACATTGAAGCTATAGAAAGCGAATATGTATTATTCCTTTTTACATATGAATTACTCACATCTGCAGTAAATGGTAACACACTTACTCTTAAGGATGATAAACCTATCATGACAGTCTACCATGAGAGTAAAGATCTATATTACCAATTTCCTTTTATGGTTAAGACTTCTTTTTTGAAAGATTCACCATTTGTGTTGGAGCGAGAAGTACCATTTAGAGAGATAATATTTCATTTATGGCTTCTAAAAAACGGGGAGTCAAATGTTGTTACTTTAAAAGAAAACGTTATTGAGGAGATAAGAAAAATAAATAATATAACAAACAATGAAAAATTAAAATTTGCTCATAAATTTAAAAAAAGTTCTTCAAATGCTACGTTATCTGCTCCAACTCTATCGGTTATGATTTCTAATTTCAATATGGAGAAGTTTCTTTCAATAGCAATCCAATCCTGTATTACACAAACAGTTCCCTTTGATCAAATAGTCATTGTCGATGACGGATCTACTGATAATTCTTCAAAATTATTAGAAAAGTGGAAGACTCATTCGAATATCCAGTGCTTTTTTAAATCAAATGAGGGAAAAGCAAAAGCATTAAATTACATATTGCCGTTCATTACGACTGATTTTGTATTAGAACTTGATTCAGACGACTGGCTTGATCCAGATGCGGTTCTTCTTATAAAGAATAAATTAGGGACTCTCCCGCCAAATATCGCAGTGTTATACGGGAATTGGAGGTACTGGAATCAAAATTCCGCAGCTGAAGTTGAATTTTTAAAGGTTAGGCATGGGAAATCAGTGAATAGCCGTGAAGAATTGCTTTCTTATACATTTCCTCTTGGACCTCGGATTTATCGAACCTCTGCTTTAATGGAGGGGAAAGGATTTCCTATCAGTGATTTTGAGGATGGTCGTTTATATGAGGATGTAGCTATGTTAGTTCAACTTTCTAAGAAATATGAATTTTTCTATAAGGATTTTACTGTTTACAATGTCAGAAAGCATAGCAACAGTGTTACAAAAAAAAATCATTCCAAATGGAATGATTTTAAGAAATTTCTCACTTAAATTGGGTAAGCCGGAAAATTAAACCGGGTAAGCTGGAAAACGAATTGACTGAATGGTCTCGATTGGAATATTTTGAGTTTCGTATGGACCATAGCCATCTGATTCTACAAGGGTAATAAAATCATTTGAAACAAGGGCAAGAATCCCTAAGCCTGAATAGTTAAATACTCGAACTATAGCAGCATGACCTTGTCGTTTTGCTAATTCTTCTCGAAAGGTAGATGCAAACATGAATCTTTCTCCTCCTTATCACTCAGTAGTAAATGCTTCGATTTCATCAAGCGGTATCAACGTAGTTCCGGTTGCGTCAACAACAGCAATATAATCGAGTTGGACAGTAACTAATGTACCTACAACTACAGCAGTAGGAGTTGTGATTACAACTTGATCCGTCACTAAATCCAATAGTTGTTCTCTAATTGTGAGGCCACCGCCACCACCGCCACCACCGCCAGAAGGGGGGCCGGGGCACAGGATAGCAGGCAAACCTAGACATTGGCGTAGTCTTCTAAGCCTAACTGCTAAACGCTCTAATTGGCCTCGAGGGATGTCCTCTGGATCCGTTTCAAAGTCGAATAATCTGTCAACGACTCTTTCTAATTGGTTCCTTAAGTTATCTCGTATACACGCCGCTGCATCAGTTTCTAGGAAATCCCGTAATCTATCAAGTTGTGTAAATAGGGCGTCGGTATCTAGTATTGGTGCGCTTATAATTCCACATAGTAAGGCAGAAATTGAAGCTAATAAGGTGGTCGCATCTTCGTCACAAGTACATTCACCATTACCTCCACCACCATCACGAGGACTGCAACGGCTAACTCTCAATCCTAAACAACGGCGTAGATCGTTAAGTCTTCTTCCGAAGTCTACTAGTGTATCCTCATCGAGATCATCTTCCAATATTGCTGTAATGAGCACCAATAAGTCATCTGCTATTTCATCATCTATACAATCGTTATCCAATAAGTCTTCTAAACCCGACTCAGTAATCGCGTCTTGTAAGTCTTCAAGACTAAAATTTTGGGCATTTAGTGCGCGACATACTGCATTAATTGCTCGGCGTAATTCTTGCGTATCCTCAGGACAACATTTACAGCGTTTTTTCTTTTTGCACCCGCAATCATCATGGTCATGCTTTTTCTTTTTGCACCCGCAATCATCATGGTCATGCTTTTTCTTACTGCATCCACAATCATCATGGTCATGCTTTTTCTTACTGCATCCACAATCATCATGGTCATGCTTCTTTTTATGATCCCAATCATGATGGTCATGCTTTTTCTTATCGCATCCACAATCATCGTGATGACGCTTTTTCTTATGATCCCAATCATGATCACTGCAGTCATCATGATGGCGTTTCTTCTTGGAATCCCAGTCATCATGATGAGATTTTTTGTTCTTTTGCATTAAACCTTCTAAAGACCCTAGGTCCAAATCAGAGAGTAATGCATCTAAAGGATTTGATGACCCTTGTGTAGAGATGTTAGTATCGAGAAGCAGCTTCAAAAGATCTACACGTTTACGCTTTTTTTCTGATGAAAATCCATTTGATCCCATACAATCTTCCTTTCAATTAATGGTTTACTTACATTGATAACGTATTCTTGTCCAAATACGTATGACCAGGTCTTTACCTATTTAGATATAATGCTGCTACCATTTATGCATTCTGGTCTACATTGTATAATATGCTTGTTTGGCTCTTGACGCGCTCAGCATTTTAATCATTTTGAGTGGAAATAGCACATGTAATTTAGTCAACTATAAAGGTGGAAATCATGAAAAATGAGGTGGTTTAATAGAAAGGGGTTCTTGAACTTAAAGATTACTTAAAATTGTTTTTTATAAGTTTTACTAAATAAATTTAATATTTATGAATGTTTATTTGTTTAAAAGTTTCTTAGTTTCTTCCTAGTATCCTTTGGGATTACTTCTCTGCCATCTCCAAGAGTCTCGACACATATCTTCAAGGTTTTTGGTTGCTTTCCAACCTAATTCTTTCATGGCTTTAGTAGTGTCAGCATAACATTTATCAATATCTCCTGATCTTCTATGGGTAAAGCTATATGCAATTTTTTGTGATGTAACGTGTTCAAAATTTTTAATCACATCTAGTACACTATACCCGACTCCAGTTCCGAGATTAAATGCATCAATACCTGTAGTAGAAATAATTTTTTCAAGAGCTTTTAGGTGTCCTTTAGCTAAATCTACAACATGAATATAATCCCTTACTCCCGTCCCATCATGTGTATCATAATCGCTACCAAACACATTAAGTTTGTCTAATTTGCCTATAGCAACCTGGTTAATATAAGGCATTAGATTATTTGGAATACCATTTGGGTCTTCACCTATTCTGCCACTTTCATGGGCTCCAATTGGATTAAAGTACCGCAATAGTGCAATGCTCCAGTTATTATCTGAATGATGTAAATCTTTTAAAATTTCTTCAATCATTAATTTTGTTCGTCCATAAGGATTTGTTGCTGCTAAAGGAAAATCCTCAGTAATTGGAACATGTTTAGGAAATCCATAAACAGTTGCAGACGAGCTAAACACCATTTTTTTTACATCATATTTTTTCATCACTTCACAGAGGATCAATGTACCAGTTATATTATTATAATAATAATGAAGTGGTATTTCTACAGATTCGCCCACAGCCTTGAATCCAGCAAAGTGTATTACTGCATCAATCTGGTTTTCACAAAAGACCGTTTCCAATGCTTTTTTATCAAGCAAATCCACTTCGTAAAACTTATATTCTTTTTTTGTTAATTCAGTTATTCGTTTCAACAATTCAGGTTTACTATTAGAAAAGTTATCTACTATTACAATTTCATGGCCAGCATTTAGAAGTTCTACACAAGTATGACTACCAATATAGCCAGCCCCTCCAGTTACTAGTATGCTCAAAAAAATCCCTCCAAATTATTGACTCAAATCCAAAGAATAATTTTAAGTAAACTTTAAATATAAAAAAGAAGAGTAAAGATGATAAAAACTATTAAAAAATAAAAGACCTTTTAATAAAATATATATAAACAGTACAATCTATTATTTTTTTGATTCCTCTGATAACAAGCCTTCCATAGTATTCTTGTGATGATTAATAACGAAATCAATTTCTTTCTTTATAGCGACCGAGTGCTTTTTTGACCCCATTTGTTTATGAATTCTATACAATAACAAGGGTTGAGATAAATAAAATACGTCAAATTTTTGGATGATTCGTATCCATAAATCGTAATCATGTGTATAGGGCAGTGTTTCGTCAAAAGCACCTACATGGTTAAATACAGATTTATCTATCATAACGGAGCATCCGTTAATAAAATTTTTTGTACTTATTCTTTTAATAATTTCAGGTCGGCTTGGAGGTTGTATACCTAAAGGAGGACTAATAATACGGCTTTTTTTATCGATGGCACAATAATTTGTATGACTAAATAGTGCGTTTTGCTCTTTCATAAAGGCGAATTGAACTTCTGTTTTTTCAGGATAATAAATATCATCTGAACTAAGCCAACAAAAATAATCCCCAGTTGCATGTTTAATCCCTATATTTAAGGCACTGGCCGTGCCGCCGTTTTCCTTTTGAATATATTTGATTTTGTCTAAGTATGGAATTATTTTTTCAGAATGCTGTGTAGATCCGTCATTCACAACAATAATTTCTATATCTTTGTAGGTTTGATTTACTAAACTGTCGAGTGCTTGATTAATGTACGGACAATTATAGAACGGAACAATTATAGAGATTTTTGACATATATCATCCTTCTTTCAAAAACTCAGAATTATAATTTTTGTTTAATTATTTAAAATAATTCTTCTCTCAAAAATATTTGCTCTATGTTTGATGTTTTTTGTTCTTATAAATGTTTTTACTGATATTAATTAAAATATCTTTTTTTATTAACCTTTCCACTATATGGAGGGGATAATCAATTATTCCTTAAATTAGTATTTTATCAAAAAGAAGTCCAGACCTTTTGCTTGCAAGAATATTTGCCACTTTAGTTGACCTTCTTTGTTTGCACCTTTACAAAAGGCAATTTTAATAAATTTAAACTTATCCCACTTATTTTAAGACATCGCAAAGAAGAATACACTAAGATCTCAGAGTAGAAAGGACTATAAGCATTTTATTTGTTTGAAGCACTGAAGAAATCCCCCGCTTACAATATCCATATTTCTCTCAATATATTTCTAAAACTCCCTTTAACTAATAAAAAATTCCTTAGGTAAATAGATAGAAAAACGTCTTATATAATCATATTTAAAGGACAGTCTTTGTTATGAATATTTCTTAATTTTTATCAATTCATTTTTTGGTTAACAATAATTTTAATTTAATAAATGTATAAATAAAACCTTATTTATTAGGATATTCTAAAAATAAAAAAGGGAATGGATATTAATAAATGAAAAGAGATAAGATCTACTTAGTAGGCATTTTATTAATACCTTGATTCTTAATCTCTTTTTTTGATAAAGATATTTTTTTCGAGTACTCTATTTGTTTGTCTTTTTGTTACAGGAGAGAAAGCTTTGTGGCTCGTAAAAGAGATTGATGAGGGTTCTATAAAAAGTTCTAATCTAATCACATTACTTATAGTGGAAACGTTTTTTGTGAGCACTTTATGAATCTTGAAATTTAAATATGGAAAATCCCTAATGTATTTTGTAACAAATTTAATTGTTGATTCTTTCTTTGTATATATAATATTAGGTTGGGTTAAATAGATAAGATATGCTTTTCTGACCAGTATAAAAAATATCAACTATGTACTTACGTCCTTGTTTAAAAAGAGGATTAATGTATTCAGTATATTATCGAGAAAAGTGATAGAAATATGTATGAAAAAGAATATGAAATTATTTAATTAAAAGTAAGAAGGAATTGCCTTTTGATTTTATTTGTTTCACTAATAGCTTGTGATAGCGAAAAGTTAGAGTTTTTATCACTTTCATAACCCTCACGCACTATATAAGTCGAATTTTTAACCGTTTTATAACATATGATGATACTAGAATAGCAAACAATTTATAAGAAGGTGATTTAATGTACAAAGATAAAGTGTTAGTTCTAGTTCATGTACCTAAAACTGCTGGTTCCGCTTTGACATCCATTATCTGTCAACAATACAATTCAAACGAAGTCTTTTCTGTAAGCGATCCCTCTCTTAATATAGAAAATAAGGTAAGTAAGATAAATGAAAACACAAAAGTTGTTTTCGGACATAACTATTTTGGACAGCACAAAAACTTGGGACCACATATTCACGTTACAATGTTGCGAGATCCAATTGATCGTGTAATCTCACATTATTATTACATCAAAGAGATTCTTAAGGATAATGAATTAACCGATAAATATAGTTTAGAAGAATTTGCACAATTAGATGAATTTTCTAATATGCAAACACACTTCATTGCTGGTAACAAACAAGATTTAGAACAGGCGATCAATAACTTAAGTACCTTTGCATTTTTCGGTATTACAGAACTGTTTAATGAATCTTTATTTTTAATGAAAAAGACATTCGGGTGGGAGAACATTGCTTACAAAAAAGAGAATGTAAATACAAAAAAACCAAAAAAACAAACAATATCGAAGGAAATCATTAAGCAAATAGAAAAAGCAAACCAGCTTGATATACAGCTATACGACTGGGCAAAAGAAAATTTTGAAAATCGTTTAAAAACTTTAGAAGAAACAGAATCAAAATTAAAAGAAGACTAGGCTCATATTAAACATACAATTGACCAAGCAAAGATTCTAATAATTTCTATCCATACGTCGTTTTAACTAACGAAAGAACAGAAGCACTTTTTATAATGAAAATAAATCCTCTTGGTGCCGTAAAATGTTAGGGGAGTAATTCCAACAACCATATTGAAAGTGACATGAAAGGTCTCGAAGTTGTAGAGATCGATCCTAGAGTCAATTTAGAAAAAGTTTCAACACTAAAGCCTGGTTTAATTATTGGAAACAAATTACGTGAAGAAGTTGTGTAGCAGCAATTAAGTACAACTCAGTTGGTTAGTATTTTAGTTCTTAAAGGAATTATGGTTCGAATTAGAAAATAATAATGCAGAAGCTTATGTGTTAAATATAAATCTTCATATCATGATTTCAGGATCGAAAGATCAATTATATGAGATTTTGAAAATAATGCTTAGAAAAAACTAGTATTCAAAACTTACCTATACGATTATTTTGAAAAGCCTTAGTTTAGATTTTTTATGATTTTCTCTGTTCCCAAAAACAATAATTAAGAAAAACCTTGATATTGAACATCCCCTTATCAAGAAGACAGTAGAAAGAAACCCGTTAGGTAATCTTCTCCCTATATTCTTTTGGGGTAAGGTTGCCTAATTTTCGTTGATATCGTTCTTTAATGTAAAAAGTTATGTAATGATCGACAGCTGTTTTTACTTCTTCTTTTTCTCGAAAACGATGAAGATACATGATTTTTGTTTTCAGTAACAGAAAAAATTATCCATAAAAGTATGTATCTAAACAGTTTCCTTTTCGATACATACTTGGAATCATTTTGTGATTTTTTAAGATCTTGTGATACTTAAGAGAAATATATTGAATTCCTTGATCAATTTGAAGTATAACTCCCTCCGTCTTTTGGTATTTAACTGCTTTCTGAACGGTTACTCTTACTAGCTTTAAATCATTTTTTTCGATATATGATGGAAAATCACCTCATTGTTAAAAAGGTCATAAATGACAGATAAGTAGAGGTTCAGTTGGCCGAATTGTAAGTAGGTGATATCTGTTACCCATTTTTCATTTGATCTTATTCTGGTGAAATTTCGATTTAACACATTCGTTGAGACGGTCTTTTCAACTTCTCATTCTCCAAAATAACGACGTTTTCTTTGAATTTCGCCTGTATGTTAAGCTCTTTCATTAAACAGTATACACGTTTATGATTAATGACTATACCATGTTTTCTCTTCACTTCCTTTGTAAAGCTTTTAGCTTTTTTAATAATTCGTTCTCCGCACGTAGCCATTCAACTTCTTCCAATATTTCAAATGTCGTTTTAGTCTCTATTTTTAACATATTTTCTAAAAAAATCATTTTTAGAGACTATTCTGGAGATTTATAAATTAAAAGAAGTTTATTCTGTCATAGTAAATGGCATAGACAAGGATATAGCGGAGGTATGATGATACATCAGGGGATACAAACAAAGTTGTCACTCTGAGATAAAGAAAATATGCACAGTTACTTGAAAAAGAAGGTTATTACACTTATAAAAATAATCTGAAACATAAAGATTTTTTTAACACTAACGTGATAGTATTACGCTAAATTATAGAGTCTGCTAAGAACCTTGATATGTCGATTGAGAATGCTATAAACGTATTGATATTAATAATTCCGTGAGAAATGGTGATATAACAGCAGACACAGCAGTATAAAGAATGGTCGTGATTCATACTTCATTTTTTATTCCAAATAAAAATTACTCGTAGAGTAGGTAATATTCATAATGGTTTGTATGTCTGAGCTTTTTGAACCAGAATCCTATTGATTACTGATATGTTTAACAATTGCATCATTGATAGAATCTATATGCTTTTTCTGAACAAATTTAATTTCTTTTTCAATTTCAAGAGCATATTTCTTTGTTCCCATATTTGGGTGAACACGATATTGTACCAAAGGAGAGGGCAAATAATCAAATGAATACTTTTGAAGGATACGAAGCCAGAGGTCATAGTCATGAGTGTAAGGTAAAGTAGTATCAAAGAGGCCAATCTCCGAAAAAATTTTACGATGAATAAGAATCGTACAACCGCATATTATATTTCTTTCTTTCATAGTTTTTAGAAAATCTAATCTATTAGGAAAATATTCTCCAACCGGCGGAGTTATAAATTCATTTTTCTCATTAATAGCAACATAATTTGTATAACTAATAAATGAATTCTTTTGCAACATTGTTTTTAATTGTATTTCTGTTTTTTCAGGATAAAATATATCATCAGAGCTTAACCAGCTGATATAATCTCCCGTCGCATTTTGAATCCCCATATTTAAAGCACTTGCAGTTCCACCATTTTCCTTTTCTATAAACCGTATTCTATCAAGAAAAGGTGTTACTTTTTCTAAATAGTCGGTAGAACCGTCACTAACAACTAAAATTTCAATATTAGTATAGGTTTGATTTAATACACTTTGTATAGCTTGATCAATATAGGGGCAATTATAAAAAGGCATTACAACAGATATTTTCATCAATAAAGTTACTCCTTTTTTTGGTTTAATTTCTCAATGAAAGCAGTTTCGTTATATTTGAAAGCAGTTGTCGAACTCTTGCTTCCGAAGAATGATATGTTCTAACCATTTCATATCCGGTTTGAGCAATAGCTATTCTTTCAGTTTCGTGAGTGAGGTAATACTGTGCTTTTTCCATGAAATTCAGTCTGTTAACAGCCACAAAATGAACACCATCTATAATTCCTAGATCCTCTGTTTCTTTTGTTGCAGGAGCCAATAAAAGGGTGTTACACCCAAGTACTTCAAAGTATTTCATAAGCGTATATTCATATATAGAATTGCATGTAAGAAACATCTTTGAGCGATTAATTTCCTTCGCATATTCATCTCCTACTAATGATCCTTGGTTAACCTTTTGAACTACATTGTACCCAGGATGTGGATGATACACGAAACCAGGTTGATCCTTCATCGTATTTAGCATGATTACCCTTAACGGATAAATATGACGGAGAATAGCTCCCATCATTAGCCAATTAATGCTTTTGGGAAGTTGAAAATCTCGATATATTTCCGTGTTTACATGATGAGGCAGCCAAATGAATCGATGAGCCAATTCTGGATACCATTTCATAAAAGCATCTCGGTAATGTGCAAAAATAAAATCAATTTTCTCCTTGTTGATGTAATTTTTTCTTCTCTGTATTTGATAGGAAATATCGTGGAAAATCATTCCCTTAGGAATACTAATTTCATTAAGTCCCAGAATCCGGGGACAAAGTTTTGGGTCAAGAAAATCATTTAAAAAAATAAAATCTGGCTTATGTGGTATTTGGGCCAGTATTTTTGAAATATGTCCATCTTCAGTCCATAGCATTAAATCACATTGTTTTTTCATTTCTTCAGCCAGATAAAAACTACTTTTTTCCATTTGTTGCGACCGGTCCCTAGTCAAAAACAATATTTTTAATCTTTTCATGTTGTTATTACCCACTTTCTATTTGGTAGGATGATGAGTTCATCGTTTTTGTTTATATAGTTAATAACAAATAGAATTGATCACTATATCTATTAATCATAAAGCCGGATTTTTTAGTCTACCATAAAATAAAGAAATTCCTGGTAACTATAATAGACTAGGTTTTTACCATTCCAAGTCTATTTCATATCCTAGTCTTATAGCTCAATCACCTGCAACAGCTCTAAATTCATTTATGACTTCTTCATCAAATTCATGCTTCTAGTTTCTTTGGATTCCTATCCTGAAGGTCTTAGATTTTCTTGCTTGAATGTTAGTTATCATAAGTACTGTCAATTTTTCTATAGATCTGTGCTTTCTGGTCCTTTTTAAAAAATCATGCTAAACTGGATACTGTTTTTCTTTGTATTCAAGACCTATCTAATCTTGAAAGTGAACAACATTTCCCAGTAGGCGGTACTTATTCTTTTAGGATTAGTTGAAATAGTTGAGGAAGTTGAAAATAACGTTCCTCTGATGTAAATTCTTTCCGGAATTGCAACATGAGGTCCTTAATTCTACTTGGAGAATAGGAAGGATAAGCCTCTAAAATTATAGCAACAGCTCCCGTACATAACCCCGTTGCTATCGATGTACCCGATAGAGAAATATAGTGCTGATTCACAACAAAAGGTTCTAATTGATCGGATAGAATAGAATTAGGAGGAAGAGGTCCAGTGATATATACACCAGGAAGAAGTACATCAGGCTTCATTAATCCATTCATGGTTTCTAGATTACTCGTATAAATGTATATTAATCCATCACTAATAGGCATTGTTTTTCGATCCGCTACTGCTCCTACAGAAATAACCTTTGGGTGGGTTGCTGGTGAATTAACCGTGCCCGTTGCTCCTGAATTATTTGCTGCCATGAGAACAATGATACCTGCTAGTACAGCCTGTTCAGCAGCTTGTGCGAGGGGATCATCAATATATGGTACAACTGAATCAGTTCCGAAGGAAAGGTTAATAATCCTAATATTGAAACGAGATTTATTTTCTATACAATAATTAATTCCTGCAATTACAGAAGAGAGATACCCGTTTCCGTTTTTATCCAGAACTTTTATACCAATAATCTGTGCATTAGGAGCAAGACCAGTATATTTTCCATTCGAAGCAAAACCGTTACCCGCCGCACAACCAGTTACATGAGTGCCATGGCCATTATCATCATAAGGAGAAGACTTTCCTTGGATATAATCAACAAAATCAACAATTCGGCTAGTAGGCAATGTAAAGTCTGGATGTGGATGTATTCCCGTATCTAATACGGCGATTGTTACACCATTACCTGATAATCCATGAGTATTTCTTACATAAGCTCCTCCCACAGACTCTGAAGCAACATCCAGAAAAGCGTGAACCTCCTTATCTAAATAAAGCTTTTCGATCTCAGGATGAGTAACAAGTGTCTGAATTGTTTGGAAAGATAATTTTGCTGAAAGAAAATTTAATAATGGTGCATTATGGCCCTCTGAATTTCTGGAGTCTAGACTGCATAAATCTAAGATTTTTCTTAAGTTTGTACCCGGTTTCGTTTTTATGAGAACCTGGGTGGTATTAGGTACGTCTAGTTGTGAACGGCGAAATTTATCTGATAAATTCTGAAAAAGCGATGAATCCATCCGATTTTTATGCGTTTCCAACCATTGCAT
>NZ_CP085447.1 GCF_023824195.1 Priestia megaterium | reverse complement strand
AGGATTTCTTCCTCCTTCTTATTGTGTATTGGTTAATTTTTAGTATACAAGATAAATATGGATAATTTAACCTTTTTTAGTTAACTTGTTTTAAACTTTGAGAAAATTAAATTACAAAGGAATTATTGAGTAAAAGAGTTAAAGATAAATTCTACTTGTGTGTTTTAAGGTACACATTCCTATCAAAACGAACATCAAAATAAAAATAATAAACGTTAGATAATTTTAAAATATATTGTTGAACAAATCATTAATACTTTTTACTCTTAAATTCAGATAATATTTATTGTTACATTACTCATAAGAGTAAATAATAAAACATTTTATTAAAAATAGCGTTAACTATTACTTATGTTGTAGAAAAAGCCCATATTTGTCGTCAGGTAGAGTAAATGGTAAAACTATTATTTTTATAAGTTAGTTTATCAATTTACTTCTATATATAAAATACAGCAATTTTGTATTTTAGATTAAATATATGTTATCAAGAACATAATGACATTAAATATTTAGAAGTTTTCTATGTAGTTATTATTAATATTAAAATTTCTTAAAAGGAAAGAAGAAGATAGGTTGGTACATAATGATAAGCAAAAATATGTATTTTCCTCTAATAAGAGTAATAAGTTTTCACATCTGGAGCAAACTACTCATGAAGTGTTTAAATTCTAAAATGCAAGGCTCTTATCTACGTACTATTTAACCTAAAAAAACTACTGACATAATATGCCAGTAGTTTTTTTATTTGTTTTACTCTCTGGGGCAGTCCTATCATCTATTAGAGAACTCTTTTTATAAACTTTTTTATTCAAATTTAAAGAATTCTTCCGGATAGAGGTGGTTCTTGCTCTCTATTTTTACCAAACTGCTCCTTTTCATCAACAAGCACTAAGATATTGCCTTCTTTGACCGAGTTACCATAGTATTCAGCTTCCTCTTTAGAAAGACCTATTTCAACAAGAGCTCCACCAGTTAGGGCACCTGTTGTAATTCCATCAACAACTTCGGTATCTGTTTCTTCCATTACTATATCTACCTCTCTACTATCTCTCCCAATTATGGAGATGTCACGTGTAGCATACCCTTGTTTTTTAAGATCTTCTATAGCTACAATGGCTTCTTGCTCAGATTTGTATATCCCTACAACTCTCTTTGCAGTTCGTTCCATTTTCATCTCCTCCTATTCCTTTTCCTTTTCCATACTGACCACGACCTTTTTTTAGAGTACTAGTATCAGTATGTCTAAGTTTTAGAGATGACTTGCAATTTTCCTGAAGTTTTTGCACCAGAACCTTTCTATTTACCCCTAATTTTTTTAATTACAAATACTAAAAATGCAAACAGTATTACAAATATTATTATTTTCATTTATATTCACCTCAAAATAAGAAGCTATAAGTTTTTCTTTGAAAAGATTTTGATTGATATAATCATTGAAATTAAGAGAATAAAAATAGATATTACCAAAGGCATCCAAACCATTAGTGTTTGAGGTAGTGGCAAGTGAAATTTGATATTAAAATTCATCGATTGATACCATTCAATAATAGTAGGTAGTATAAATGGAGTTAAAAATATCAAAATAAAAAAGATATACTTTGTTTTTTCATAGCCAAATTTAGTTTGAATAGGTATTAATATTCCGAAAAAAACAGAAATGATTAAAAGAGCTATTCCTATATTATAAATATTTAATCTTGCTAGCCCTGTAGAAGAACCAATTGCTGCAGCAAGGTTAAATAAAAGGAAACACCCAATAAAAATCACAAGGACAAATAGATATTTTGCTTTAATGACACCATTACGAGTATGTGGGGTTGTACAAAGAAGTGCTGATCCCCTACATTTATCCTCTTGCATCGAAACCATATTAAATAAAATATATTCCACAAATAAGGAAGTAATAAGAAAGCTTGTAAAGCTTCCATTACTAAATCCTAACCTAGAATAAGTAAATACTGGCCCTACAACTGCAAAAATAAGCATAAACAATAGATATTTTTTGGCTAGAATGAAATCCTTTTTGACAAGATGAAATAACATTTTTATCCTTCCTTTACATAGGCTAACATTATATTTTCAATGGAAGGCCTCTCTATTAGACAATCGCTCATTTGTTCACGTACTATGTCTAATTTGTCGGTTATTCCTTCGAAGCCAACTGCTGTTTGACGCAAACTTAAAAATAATCTTCTTGTATGTTCATTGATTAAACTATTATCTCCTTTTACCAAAGCGTGCCTATCCAGTAGTTCATCTTTACTTTCGTTGAATATGATTCTGCCTTTATCAATCAATATAAGCATGTCAGCTACTTTATCTAAATCAGAAGTTATATGAGTAGAAAAGAATACACTCTTTCCATCCTCTTCCATGAAATCTAAAAGTATCTCCATTAACTCATTACGAATTAATGGGTCAAGACCACTTGTTGGCTCATCCATTATCAATAAATCAGCATGATGAGAAAGAGCTAAAGTAATGGCAAATTTCATTCGCATACCTTTCGATAAGGTTGCAATTTTTTGGTTTAATTTCAAATTAAATCGATTGATATACTTTAAAAAAACTGATTCATCCCAGTTCGTATACGCAGGAGCAATAATACTTTTCATTTCTTTCAATGTCATGTCTTCATAAAAATAGCCTTCATCTAAAACTACCCCGATACGATTCTTTACTATGCACTCATTTTTTTCTATTTCTTTGCCAAAAAACTTAATGCTCCCTTCGTCCCTTGGATAGAGTCCAAGTATAGTTTTTATAGTTGTTGTTTTTCCGGAACCATTAATTCCGATAAAACCAGTTATGCAACCTTCTTTTAATAAAAAGTCCACGTTATCTAAGCTGAAAGTATCCAACTCTTTCTTTAAGTTTTTCACATCTAAAACAGCTGTCATCACTCATCATCCTCTTCAAAAATGATATCCATCATTAAATAAAGTTCTTGTTTATTTATTCCTAGAGTTTTAGCCATTTGCCATGCCTCTGAGAGCTTTTTTTCAATCATGTGCCTTTTAGATTCCGACAACATCTCTAGGTTGTCGGATGCTACAAATGAACCCTTTCCAACGGTTGTTACAATAAATCCTTCCTTTTCTAATTCGTCATATACTCTTTTTGTTGTAAGAACACTAACATGTAAATCATTTGCTAATGAACGAATGGACGGAAGTTTTTCACCTTCCTTTAATTCCTGACGGAGAATTCCACCTTTAATTTGATCCTTTATTTGTTGATATAACGGTTGTTCGGAACCATTTTTAATAATTATTTTCATAGAAACCCTCTTTTTTTAAACTGTGTATGCAATTGATATACACTATATACATAATATACAATTATTATAACTTAATTTCAATTATCAAGAAAAAAATAATTTTTTAAGGTTAATCCAATTATTGTAAAGGTCATGTTTAAGAGTTAATGATTTTTATAAAATACTTTACTATTTACTTAACGTAATGTGCGTTATCGACAGAAATAGAGCCCTAAAATTGTTCAACACTTTTAGGGCTCTATTTCTTATACCTGTTATGTATGTAACTACTGTTTCTGTTGACTTTGACTAGACAGATATTCAGATACATCATTTGGAACTTTAAGATTTAAATTAAGTTTTTTAATTTCAACGTCAATATAAGGAATACCTTTGTAAGTAGTAACTGTAGCAACTTGTTTAAGTTCTTGTTTACCCTTATTTGATGACTCCCCCAATTTAACAGTTCCTTCCTGATACATTTTATAGACATTCTCTTTTTTAGCATCGGCAGGGATCTCTACAACATTCCATCTATCTACTTTTAGTTTATTGATAAATGTATTTATATCTTGCTGCTTATCAATAGTATTTAATACTACGTCTGGATGATTTACAGCTGATACTTCTACTTTTTTAGCTTGGTCAAACCCTAAGTTTACGTCTTCCTTCATCTCTTTTTCCTTTGAGCTATAACCAAACAAGAGTATAGATATACTCAAAGCTGCTATGACCCCAATATAAACTTTTTTCATAAATACCCCCCATGTGATATCCATTAATTTACATGGAAAATTTCAATAATAATTCTTTGCTATTACTATACATCTAGAGACGTAGATTGCTATAAATCTCCTATACAGATTTAGTGGTTCTGTTGCAAAAACCTCAAAACACTTGCAAGTAATCTCTAAATCTTGGACATACTGATACTACTATTCTAAAAAAGGACGTGACTAGTATGGAAAAGCAAAATTTATTTAAGTGGAAACATTATCAGCCCGACATTATTTTGTTAACAGTAAGATGGTACCTGCGGTACAACTTGAGTTTTCGTAACGTAGTGGAGATGATGGAGGAACGTGGCTTATCAATGGCTCACACAACGATTATGCGTTGGGTTCATCAATATGGACCGGAATTAGATAAAAGGGTACGTCGTCATCTTAGGCCAACAAATGACTCATGGAGAGTCGATGAAACGTATATCAAAGTAAAAGGTCAATGGATGTATCTGTATCGTGCAGTTGATTCTAAAGGAAATACGATTGATTTTTATCTAAGTAAAACAAGAGATCACAAGGCTGCAAAGTGTTTCTTCAAGAAAGCTTTGCGGTCTCTTCATGTTTCAAAGCCTCGTGTCATAACTGTCGATAAAAATCCAGCTTATCCTATAGCCATTGAAGAGTTGAAAAAAGAAAAGAAGATGCCTGTAGGCATCCAAATAAGGCAAGTAAAATATCTCAATAACATAGTAGAACAAGATCATCGTTTTATTAAAAAACGAGTTAGACCTATGTTAGGGTTGAAATCCTTTCATACAGCTACATCCATTATTTCTGGAATAGAAGCTATGCATATCATTAAAAAAGGGCAACTTGCTTCACGGAACCAGTCTGTCCAAAATCAAAAAGAATTCATCCATAAACTGTTTGAATTAGCTTCATAAGCTAGCAAATTAAAGGAAACTGACATTTTATGTTTCAGGAAAGTAGTTTTTGCACCAGAACCCTTTTTTCAGGAGTCGTTGCGACTATCTTGTTTTTCATGGCAACAGATATGGTAAGAGGAAATATGCAAAAGTTAGCTGCTGTGGAAGCAACTCAATCAATGGAAGTGCTTTTTGCATTAGGTGGGGAACTACTATTTCTGTCGGTACCACTTCCTTCTCCATTATCTTGGTTCGGTATCGTTATCGTCATTTTTGGCATGATTTTGCATAGTTATGTTTCAAATAAAAGAGTGGAAAAGTACTTTAAACAGTCAGTGAATCTTTAAATCATCTTTCTCTTACCCCGTTTAATCGAATTGGTATTAAAGTTCAAGATTGTGAGCAGGCTTCATTAGCCTTTAATCTTCAACAATTGGGCGCTATCCTGGAACAAGGATAAGCGCTTATTTCCATTTTAGGCCATTTTCTTGAATAAGAAGTTGCATAAAATCCCACTTTTTTATACGGATTCCAGGTGCGCTTGAGTGTGCGCAAACTTTGATTGATAAAATCCTGCATAAACAATAAATTGTGTCAGATTGAACCCTTATAGTTCCCATGGTGTTTTTAAGAGGGAGCTTCTGTTAAGACATATTATGTCGACCTAATATGTATACATATATACATAATTTTTGTTCTTTTTTGGAAATATAAAATTGTACCGTTTATAAGAAATAGCGTGGAAAAATGAGAAGTTATGAATTTTTTGAAAGTAGCAACCCTGAATTGTGAATAAGGAAGTGACCATCAATGATTACCATTTTTAAAGACCGAATCACGACTGGCCAAGTAACTGTTATTGTAACCAATGCTATATTCGGGGTAGGAATCCTCACCTTGCCCAGAACTGCAGTAGAGAAGGTGAAAACCCCAGATATATGGATCAGCGTTATTTTAGGCGGTCTGATCGCGATGATCGCAGGAGTAATCATTGTTAAATTAAGCCAACAGTTTCCCGGAAAAACCTTTTATGAATACAATCAAGAAATTGTTGGTAAATGGGTTGGAGGGTTACTTAGTCTGCTTATTGTATGTTATTATTTTGCATCTTGTGGGTTTCAAATCCGTGCGCTAACAGAAGTATTGACATTTTTATTGTTGGAAGGCACCCCTGCTTGGGCAATCATCATGACATTTATGTGGGTAGGTCTGTATCTCATCATTGGCGGAATAAATCCGATCGCCCGAATGTTTGAAATTATCTTGCCTATTACCGTTATCTTTTTTATAATTGTTGTCTTGATGAGCTTCAAAATATTTGAAATTGATAATCTACGCCCGGTACTAGGGGCGGGAGTGAAACCGGTACTAAAAGGAGTACATACAACTGGTTTATCATACACTGGTTTTGAAACCATTTTGTTCCTTTTGCCATTTATGAAAGAACCAAAGAAAGCAGTAAAAGCCGTTCTAATTGGAATTGCTATACCGTTGATTTTTTATTTGATAACGGTCGTAATGGTTATCGGAGCATTATCTGTTGATGGAGTGGTCACGAGAACATGGCCGACACTTGATCTTATACGAAGTTTTGAAGTCACCGGTTTGATCTTTGAACGATTTGAGTCTTTGTTGCTCGTAATATGGATTATGCAAATGTTTTCTGCCTTTACGATCTTCTACTATGGTGCTACTTTAGGACTGGCTCAACTCTTCAAAAAGAGCATTCGTCCATTTATGTATGGCTTGCTTCCGGTTATCTACATCATTGCCATGATTCCAAAAAATATCAATGAAATGTTTAAATTAGGGGATTTACAGGGAGATGTCGCGTTGTATTTATTCGGTTTACTGCCACTGGTGCTTCTAATGGTCTCGCGATGGAAGGTTAGAAAACATGAAGAAAAGTCATAACAATTTACGGTTTCTTTTGGTTTCGCTGTTGTTTCTTTTTCTCCTGTCTCTTACCATAGATTTCTAATAAAGCGACTTCCGATAACTATTGCTATGATAGCAATTGGAGAGGGCCTTGGTATCCCTCTTCCAATCGTAGCTGGTGCTGTTCTTTCTGGTGCATACTTTGGAGATAAGTTATCTCCACTGTCTGACAGTACGGTGCTTGCAGCATCAATGTCGAAAGTGGATGTAATTGCACACGTACGTGCCATGTCATATTTGGTTCTGGTGCAAAAACTACTTTCCTGAAACATAAAATGTCAGTTTCCTTTAATTTGCTAGCTTATGAAGCTAATTCAAACAGTTTATGGATGAATTCTTTTTGATTTTGGACAGACTGGTTCCGTGAAGCAAGTTGCCCTTTTTTAATGATATGCATAGCTTCTATTCCAGAAATAATGGATGTAGCTGTATGAAAGGATTTCAACCCTAACATAGGTCTAACTCGTTTTTTAATAAAACGATGATCTTGTTCTACTATGTTATTGAGATATTTTACTTGCCTTATTTGGATGCCTACAGGCATCTTCTTTTCTTTTTTCAACTCTTCAATGGCTATAGGATAAGCTGGATTTTTATCGACAGTTATGACACGAGGCTTTGAAACATGAAGAGACCGCAAAGCTTTCTTGAAGAAACACTTTGCAGCCTTGTGATCTCTTGTTTTACTTAGATAAAAATCAATCGTATTTCCTTTAGAATCAACTGCACGATACAGATACATCCATTGACCTTTTACTTTGATATACGTTTCATCGACTCTCCATGAGTCATTTGTTGGCCTAAGATGACGACGTACCCTTTTATCTAATTCCGGTCCATATTGATGAACCCAACGCATAATCGTTGTGTGAGCCATTGATAAGCCACGTTCCTCCATCATCTCCACTACGTTACGAAAACTCAAGTTGTACCGCAGGTACCATCTTACTGTTAACAAAATAATGTCGGGCTGATAATGTTTCCACTTAAATAAATTTTGCTTTTCCATACTAGTCACGTCCTTTTTTAGAATAGTAGTATCAGTATGTCCAAGATTTAGAGATTACTTGCAAGTGTTTTGAGGTTTTTGCACCAGAACCATATGGACATCCACTATTTTTCATCGTACGGCCAGAAACTCTAGTTTCCCATTCATGGCCTTTCTCGCATTTCCACCATACTTTTTTGTCTGAACCGTATGAGATATTAGAAGGTTTTATTTTAGCGTTTTTTAGAGCGTGCCAGTCCCTTAATAATTCAGGGTGTGTAATCACGATAGAGTTTTCAAAGAGAACTTTTTGGCCACAACAATAATGGCAACCACTTCCTTTTTTACTTGTACGGTTACAAACTTTAGTTTCCCATTCATGACTTTTCTCGCATTTCCACCATACTTTTTTAGAGCTTCTCATAACTACATCATAAGGAGTTAACAATCCGTTCTTAGTGGGATGCCATTCCTTCGCTATTTCAGGACGTAATATAGCAAGACAGTTATCAACACATACTCTTTTATTGGTACAATACGGACAATTCCCTCCTTTGATTCTGATACGATTGCAGATTGAAGCTTCCCATTCATGACCTTTCTCACATTTCCACCATACACGTCTGTTTGAACTCGGTGCTACATCATTCGGCGTTAAGTTACCGTTTTTAGTATCATGCCATTCTAAGCTCAATTTATAGTGTGCATCGTATAACGATTTCTTTAGTGCTTTTTCCACTTAACTTCAACCCGCCTTTACCTTAAAAAATATCAACACACATAATTATTTATTGTATAAGCATAATCTCTCTGGTTTATTCACTATGTAGGAAAAGCTGCCAAAATCGTCATAAACTATTGCTATAATAAAAGTGAGGTACAGCATTTTGTCCCTGAAGGGTTACTTTTATTTTTAAAATTTAATGTTCAGGAAAGCATCCGTAAAAGTATACTTTTACGGACGGTATGATGCTGAATAAATAGAAATTTTTTAAAAATATACCTGAACACTATAATTAATAAAGAAAGAAATGTGCTAGATGCAAAAAGTCACTCAAGTTATTACTAATATAATTTTTGAATAAGAGTTAGTTGGAATATGGCCTCAGACATTAATTTTAATATGAAAAAAGGAACTCTTTTTGAAAAAAGTATTAATCAAAAAGAGCTCTTTTTTTAGGTTAGCTACTATTTTCTATAAAAGCTATGAGCAACGCTTATAAGAAAGCTTGTTATGACAGCAATTCGATAGTTTGAATCCTCTAACTTTATAATGAATTTTTTATAAAGGTTTCTTATAGTTTTAAATACCTTTATTTTCAAAAGCCTTTATTGTTATCTAAAACCTTCTCTGTTTATTTTCGTGATAAAATAATAGTCTTGTTTGCTATAATTAAAAATAGAGAAATTGTTATTCAATGAAAGATAGGTGAAGGATTTGGAGTTGAAAAATCATAAAAGTTTTGTAGCGCTGATGAATGAGATTGATGCAATAAAGCATGAGCAGCGTGATAGAGGAACATTATTTGAGTTATTAATTGCTGCATACTTAGAAAGAGAACCAATGTATGCTCGCTTATTTGATAAGGTCTGGAAGTTAAGTGAAGTGCCTATGGATTATAATATTCCAAAAAAGGACACGGGGGTTGATTTAGTAGCTAGAAAACGTGAAACTGGCGAATTAGTTGCGGTTCAGTGTAAGTTCTACTCTGAAGATACGACAATTCGAAAAGAACATATTGATTCATTTCTAAATGAGTTAGGAAAGCACTATTATTCTGAAGGAATTATTGTCACATCAACGGATAAATGGAGTAATAATGCTGATGATGCGCTAAAGTTCCGCAATAAGCCAATCGTTCGTATTGCTTTATCTGACTTGAAAGAAAGTAAAATTGATTGGTCTTCATATTCTTTTAATAACCCAGACAAAGTTAAGCTTCAAGATAAGAAGACCCCACGTCAACATCAAATACCAGCTATTGAAGCAGTGATAGAGGGATTTAGATCTGTAGATCGTGGGAAATTGATTATGGCTCCTGGTACTGGAAAAACTTATACATCAATGGCTATTGCTGAGAAAATGGCAGATGAGAAGAAAGGCGTCTTCCGTGTCTTATATTTGGTGCCAAGTATTCAGTTATTATCTCAGACCTTACGTGGTTGGACGGCGGATACAAATTTCAGTATGGATGCAATTGCGGTGTGTTCAGATAGAAAAGTTACTAAAACCAAGGGAGATAATGAGTTGGAGGATATTGCGGCTGCTGATTTAGGTTATCCTGCAACAACAGATTATAAGAAGCTATTAGACTATCAAATTCAAATTGAGAATAGCGATTCGCCTGGTAATTTTTTAACAGTCTTCTCAACTTATCAATCCATTGATGTAATCATTGAAGCACAAAAAAATGGATTCTATGATTTCGATTTAGTTATCTGTGATGAAGCTCATCGTACAACTGGTGCAACTGAGAGTGGAAAAGAAGCAAGTGCTTTTACGAAAGTTCACAGTGATAGTAATATCAAAACTGTGAAACGTCTTTACCAAACTGCAACACCCCGTGTGTATGGAGAGGATGCTAAGCGTAAAGCAGAAGATATGTCAGTCGTTATTGCTGATATGAATGATCCTGCAATTTATGGAGATGAGCTTTATCGTATTGGTTTTGGTGATGCTATTCGTAAAGATATTTTAACAGATTATAAAGTAATGGTTCTTGCCGTCGATGAGGAAGTTATTGCTCGGAAATTCCAACAAATGTTGGCTCGTGAGTCTGAACTGGAGTTTGATGATGTAACAAAAATCATTGGTTGTTGGAATGGTCTTGTAAAACGTAAGAGTCATTCGGATGAAACACTTGGAGAACCGATGAAACGTGCGATTGCATTTACTGGAACAATTAATGAATCTAAGCTTATTACTGATATGTTTTCGACAGTTGTAGACCAGTATATCAATGAGAGTGGTGACCAAACAGAAGCTTTTCAAGTGGAAATTGACCATGCAGATGGTTCAATGAACGCACTTGAAAAGAATGAAAAGATTTCATGGTTAAAAGCTGATGTACCCGATCATACATGTCGTATCTTGTCTAACGCAAGATTTTTAACAGAGGGCGTCGATGTACCGGATTTAGATGCGGTAATGTTCTTAAAACCGCGTAAATCAAAAATTGATATTGCACAGGCAGTTGGGCGTGTAATGCGTAAATCTAAAGGAAAAGATTATGGTTATGTAATTCTTCCTATCGGTATTCCTGCAGGAGTAAATCCAAATACAGCCTTGGATAATAACGAAAAATATCGTGTGGTTTGGGAAGTCTTGAATGCCTTGCGTTCATTGGATGAACGTTTTGATGCAACTATTAATAAACTAGAACTGAACACGAAGAAACCAGGCCAAATCCAGATTATTGGTGTTGGAGAAGCACCTGAAGATGGATTATTAATAAATAAGCCTGAAAGCGAACAACTAACGTTATTTTCTGAAGAAGATTGGTCTGATTTAGAACGTGCAATATATGGGAAAATCGTAAAGAAAGTTGGTAATGTACGTTACTGGGAGGACTGGTCAAAGGACGTTGCAGACATTGCACAACAACATATGATGCGCATACGTGTAATGTTGGAAAATAAGAATAGTGAAGCATATAAAGAATTCTGCAAGTTTTTGAAGAGCTTACGATATAATATCAACAACTCTATCTCGGATAGCCAAGCGATTGAAATGTTGGCGCAACACTTAATTACGAAACCAGTATTCGAAGCTTTGTTTGATTCGTATAGTTTTGTTCATAACAATCCTGTTTCAAAAGCAATGGATTCAATATTGAGTGTATTGGATGAACAAGGACTTGTTAAGGAACAGGAAAAGCTTCAAGGTTTTTATGATAGTGTTCGTGTTCGTGCAGGAGAAATTGATAATCTGAAGGCGAAACAGGATATTATTGTCCAACTTTATGATAAGTTCTTTAGGGTTGGGTTTAAAGAAACTACAGAACGTTTGGGTATTGTTTTTACGCCAGTTGAAATCGTAGACTTTATCATTCATTCTGTTGACGATGTATTGAAGAAACATTTTGGAAAGTCACTGGCGAATGAAGGCGTGCATGTGCTTGATCCATTTACAGGAACAGGGACGTTCATTACACGTTTGTTACAAAGTGGATTGGTTGATAAAAAAGATTTGTTACGTAAATATACACAAGAGCTTCATGCAAATGAGATTGTTCTTTTAAGTTATTACATTGCAGCAATTAATATTGAGGAAACATATCATTCGATTATGGAAGGTGATTATATTCCATTTGAGGGTATTGTATTGACTGATACATTTGAATCTGCCGAACAAAAAGATTCGTTTGAGGATGAAATGTTCGGTGAGAATAATACACGCCTTAAAAGCCAGCAAAGAGATCCTATTTTTGCTATTATAGGAAATCCTCCTTATAGGATAGGGAAAAATAATGCGAATGATGGAAATGAAAATGTTCGTTATCCAAAATTAGAAGAAGATATTTCAAATACTTATGCGAAATTTTCCAATTCCACAGCTAAAAATACGCTTTATGATAGTTATATCAAAGCCATACGTTGGTCTACAAACAGAATAGGAGAAAAAGGAGTTATTGGATTTGTTACAAATGGCTCATTTATTGACAGTAATGCCACAAATGGATTAAGGAAATGCTTAGCTGAGGATTTTAATTATATTTATGTATTCAATTTGCGTGGTGATCAGAGGACACAAGGAGAACAATCTAGAAAAGAAGGAGGAAAAATATTTGGATCTGGTAGCAGAACGCCTATTGCTATAACAATATTAATTAAAGATGGATCAGAAAATCATAAAATATATTATCATGATATTGGAGATTATTTGAATCGTAATGAGAAACTTAAAATAATTTCTGATACCAAGTCGTTAGCTAATCTTGAATGGCAAGAAATAATTCCAGATAAGAATTTTGATTGGATAAATCATCGAGATGAAAAATATAGTACTTTTATTCCCTTATATTCTGAAAAAGGTGAGCGAATATTTAATGACCACGGAATTGGAGCTCAGACAGCGCGTGACTTTTGGACTTATGGATTTTCGAGAACTTCTGTTGAACGAAATGTTTCAAAACTTATTCAAAACTATAATTCAGAACTCGATAGATTATCTAATATTGATGACATTGAAGAGAAGATTAGTTCCCTGAATACTTCAGATAATTTTATTAAATGGACTAGGGGAATGAGAAATTCATTTAAGCGGGGGATTAGGTTTAGCTTTGATGCTAAGAAAATTAGATATAGTGAATATCGTCCTTTTACAAAAAAATGGTTATATTACAGTCCAGATGTCGTTGAGTATCCTGCCAAATATAAAGATAAGATGGGGGAAGATAATAAAATTATTTTTGTTACAGGCACAGGTATTAAACGTGAATTCTCAGCAATTATGATTGATAATATTCCAAATTATCATCTAATGGATACAGGACAGGCTTTTCTTCTATATGATAATTCCAATAATTCAACGCTTTTTAGTGATAATAATAATATTTATGATCCAATTAAAGAGAAATTAAATTTGGAGGACTTGGAGATATTTTATTATGTTTATGGAGTTCTACATTCTCCTGAATATCGTGAAAAATATGCTAATGATTTAAAAAAATCGTTACCCCGTGTTCCAATATTAAAAGAGAAGGAGAAATATGTTGAAATTGGGCGGAAGCTTGCAAATCTTCATTTAAACTACGAATCCATCCAACCTTTTGATGGAGTAGTTATTGAAGGGAAGACAAATCCTTCCTATAGAATAACTAAAATGAAACATCCGAAGAGGGGGGTTCTTGATAAAATTGTCTTTAATGCTGATATAACAATTACAAATATCCCTGAAAAAGCTTATGAATATGTAGTAAATGGTCGTCCTGCAATTGAATGGATTATTGATCAATATCAGGTTAAACCAGATAAGAAATCAGGTATTATAGATGACCCGAATGATTATTCTGATGATGAAAAGTATATTTTCAATTTATTGTTATCAGTTATTAATGTATCTGTTCAAACAGTTGATTTAGTGAATAGTTTGCCACCCTTGGAAATTGAGGAATAAAAAATTAAAAGAGAATTATTTAATTTAAAGATAGAGATAGAAGACAAATAAAATTATTTAGCTATTATCTTTGAAAAGAATATAAATGAGAACCAACTTTTATTTATTTCATGATTCTATAATTTAATTTACATTTATAGAACTATATCTTGACCATGAAAAAAGAAGCTACCGACATTGAACTGCACCCCAATTGTTAGACAATAAAACTCTAATAATTGGGGTGTTTTTTTGTCAAAACACACATTTGAAACAAAGTTAAAAGCTGTAGATTTCTATATAAATAAACATTACTCATAAAGGATATAAAGAAGAAAACAACAATCTCATTAATAAAACCATTGTTTTCCCATCTTTTTAAACATATTTATCATAGAAGATACTTTACAGTATTCTTACTCAAAATGGTCGGACAGAGATTTTAATTAAAAGACAAGGTATGAAAGTCGAAAAGAGTCTGCTCTCATTCTTCATATTTGAGTTATATCTTTACTTCTAACTCTCTAAGCAGTTGCTTTACTCCTTCACGGCTTAGAATTACTTTTCCTTTTGCCAAGATGAGATTATCTTCAGAAACTTCACCTGTCACTTTACAAGCTAAATTAGGTAAATATTTTTTCAACACAATGTTCTCATTCTCTACAAAAATTTCAACAGGTTCGTCCTTTTTAATATTTAATGTTCTTCTTAGTTCGATGGGTAAGACTACTCTTCCCAGGTTGTCAAGTTTCCTAACGATGCCGGTAGTTTTCAATTTAAAACCTCCATAAAATATTACTTACATACCCATTAAGTGTACAATATGCTTTTTATTGTTTTCATTAGTAATATATTGCATTTTAGGCGAGGGAAGATATTTCAATATGATAAGGTTATAAATAAAGGTTGTATGGAAGAATTATAATGGAAATTGTTAAATCATTCAGTTTTTTCATTTTAACCTGATGTATTAATTAGAAATATAACATATTCAAGTTATTTACAACCTGTATAAAACCGACTTAAATATATAAGTAAATAGTTAAGTATTTTATGTAAATTATTAGTTTAACTCTTTACTCTACCTGACGACAAATGAGGACTTGATCCATAAACACTTCAGCCAATATCTCATCAGATATGTATGAGAGCAATCAACTCAAAGCTTATTTAGATGTGTTTTTTCACCTTTTAAGGGTAATTACAATAATGTCACTCTAATAGAAAACTAATCTATTTTAAAATGAGTTATGAATGAGTGATACACCTATAAAATCTCATTAAAATATATATTTCCTAGACGAGATTAATAATGTAAGGACATTAGGAGGGAACATGTGAAACCAAGATATGAAGTAAACAATAGCTCAATCGAAAGCATCTTAAGTTGGATTAGAGATGGGGAAATTGCAATACCCGAAATTCAGCGACCGTTCGTCTGGGATTCATCAAAAGTTCGAGATTTGATGGATTCTCTATATAAAGGATTTCCAGTTGGATATATCATTACATGGCGCAGTCCTGATACAAATTTAAAGGACGGCACACGTTCAGAAGGAAAAAAGATTTTAATTGATGGACAACAGCGTATTACAGCACTAACTGCTGCTTTGCTAGGAGAACATGTTGTCATGTCTGACTATCAGAAGAAACGAATCCGCATTGCATTTCACCCAACTGAAGAAAGATTTGAGGTTCTCAATCCAGCTATTGAGAAGGACTCTTTGTGGATTCCAGACATTTCAGCATTCTTCGCACAAAAATACCCAACATTTCAATTCGTGATGGAATACTGTAAAAAAAATAATATTAGTGATTTCGATGAAGTGGCAAATAAAATAGATCGCTTACTGAGAATTCGTTACAGTAATTTGGGTATCATTGAGTTATCACATGAATTGGACATTGAAACGGTGACAGAAATTTTTATTCGTATTAACTCGCAAGGCGTTGTATTAAGTCAAGCTGACTTTGCAATGTCAAAAATCGCTGTAAACGAAACTTATAACGGTATTAATATCCGTAAAACTATTGATTACTTCTGTCACCTGGCGAAGCGTCCGGGGGATTTTCAGCTAATCGAGCAAAATGACACGGATTTCTCTAGAACTCATTATTTTCCAAAGTTAAAATGGATTAAAGACTACATAGAAAAATTGTATGTACCTGATTACTCTGATTTGCTTCGTGTAGCATTTACACATAAATTTCTTCGAGGTAAACTTGCTGATCTTGTAAGTTTATTATCTGGACGTGATTTTTCTACACGTGAATATAAAGAAGTAATTGCCGAAGATTCTTTTAATAAGCTGGAAGAAGGCGTATTGGAATTTATAAATGAGACAAACTTTAAGCGTTACATCATGATTGTAAAATCTACGGGTATCATCCATAAAAAGATGATTCGATCACAAAATGTGCTCAACTTCGGTTATATTCTTTACCTTTTGCTCAAAGAACGTGGAATAAATAAGGGCGAAATCTCAAAAATTGTACGGCGTTGGCTAGTTCTTTCCATATTAACCAAACGATATTCTGGTTCCCCTGAATCAATGTTTGAATTTGATGCACGACGATTTAAAAACGCGCAAAACCCGATAGATTACTTACAACATACTGAAAGTGGAGAACTATCTGCTGCATTTTGGGAAAATATTTTAATTTCACGTCTCAATACGCCGGTTACAAGCAGTCCATATTTTAACTTATATATAATGGCGCAAGTAAAAAATAATGAAAAAGCATTTCTATCTAAAGAAACTGAAGTACGGTATTTGATTGAAGGACGAGGAGATGTGCACCACATTTTCCCACGTAAGTATCTTCAAAGAAATGGATATGCAAACAAAAATCAGTACAATCAGATTGCTAACTACGCTATTATTCAGCAGGAAATTAATATTGCGATTGGGGACAGAGCTCCAGAAAATTATATGGAATCTCTCACTGAACAATGTCAGACTAAGATATTAAAGTATGGAGAAATTGTAGAGAAAGATGAGTTGATGAAAAACTTAAAAGCAAACAGTATTCCAGTATCTATCTTCCAAATGGATGCAACACAGTATGAAGAATTTCTAGAGGAACGCCGAAAACTTATGGCAGACAAAATTAAATATTATTATCAATCTTTATAGAAGAGAAAATGAGAGAGGGGCATCCCCTCTTTTTCTTTCTTGTAGCTCACTTTAAACTAATAAAAACTTAAATGTGTGGACGGATTTTTATTATCTCAAATTCAACCTAATTCCTCAGTTTGCACTATTTATTAGGAACGATAAAACAGATTGTAAATGTAAGTATAAAGAAAGCAAAATAATATTCTAAGCATGTTATTTTTTATCTATGTTCAACTAGAAAGGAAATATGTTCTATAAAATTGATTAAAAAAAGTGGACAGATAAAAAATCAAGTTAAATTACTTTTTCTCCAAAGCTAATATAGATAAATTAACATTAGGGTCATTATCAATTAGAATATATGGTAGATGGGAGATAAGATTAAACTTTTGATAAATAAAATCTCTTACCTCCTTACTATTCTCTTCTTCTAAAAAACCCTTATTAAGTATTAATGACAAAATTCCACCATTTTTAAGCAAACTACAAAGTTCCTCGAAAAGTATGATTTTTAACTCTGTACTTATTTTGAGGTCATATTCTTGTTTGTTCAAAATGGATAGTTTACTCTCTCTCTCTTGATTATAAATCTTCTCCCCTCTAAAGTCGGCCATAATGACATCTGCAAAAATTTTCTTGGGTATTATACTTATACTACTTCCATCTGTTCCTTCGATAACTGTAACATCATTATCAAATATGTTATCCTCAAAAAAATTCTCTTCTAACTTTTCTTCCATAAACAAATGTACACGAGATATATCTGTGTAACCATTAACATTCTCTAGATCTTTATTATCTGTGTAACTATTTAGTAAAAATCTAGCACTACCACACATAGGGTCTATGATTTTCTTCTTAAAGGAAATTGGATTAACTTCAATATCCAATTTAATAGAATTTTGTGAAAGCAATTTCTTAAACCTTTGAAATTTGGGATTCCCTTCGCAAATATCTTCAAAATTCAATTCGATCAAGGGAGCATTATGGCAATCCCATCTATATAAAAGGGTTTTTAAACCATTAGTAATAACAAAATACTCTGTAGGGTTCCTTTTCTCATGCCCGCCATTAATCATTAAACAATAGCTTGCACCCTGACCAATATGATTTTTTAAATTGATCTCCTTGGGTGATTTTGCCTCGATTATCCACATTGTTCCATCATAACGTTTAAAAATGTAGTCTGGCTTATACCACACCTTATTGCTTCCTAAGGAAATCTGTATTTCGTCAATATTTGGTTTTATTAATACTTGATCATCATTATAATCCAATTCAGAAATTAACCTATTAACAAAATAATGTTCTACAGAAGCCTCATTTGTTAACACGCTCTCTTCACAGAACATGTTCTTCATTAATTGTACCCCCAATCTTACGATTTACTAAAACATGGAAATTTTCCCTCGTATAATTTTTGAGATTCTTTCTTTTAAAAAGAACCCCCTAGATGGAAGTTCTTTTTTATTCGACATTAATCAGTGAATTAGTTGATCAATTATTGAATGAATTAGAGGAGATTACTTCAACTGATTAGTTTTTGTTCTTAATATACGAAAAGTAAAAGCAACCTCATTCCGAGGTCATTGGAGTGAGGTTGCTTTGTTTTAGGAATCACAATTATAAAGTACCAAAATATAACCGCCAGTAAATAATATTATATTTTTGTCATAAATACTATATTTTTGCTTGCAAGCATATGTATAAAAGGTGCACTTTTTATACATCATATTTTGCTAGTGTCCTTGGATAGAACGTTGAGAAATCAAGGGTGTATAAAAAGATGCATACTCCGGAAAAAGAATCCTCGGCGGAATCGTTCTGCGACAAGGGTTCTTTTTTTTGGTATGTTCCGGAAAGAGTGATTATGTTAACTAAAAATGTATATCGTATACACCTTAAAAACAGAAAAACCTACCTTGGAGTTGGAAAGGTAGGTTTTTCTGTTTCATGAATGGTAATCACCGGTTATCTGACGTTGCAGAACGTCTTGAGTAGTTTACTTAGAATATGGAAGTTTATTCGTTATGAAAAATTCGGTTAAACACACCCAGATTTTTTATAATATAATTTTTCCGATATTTTTAATTCTTTATTATCTTTATTATAAGTGGCCAAATGAAAATTGTGTTGAAACTTACCTCTTAAAAAAGCTCATAAAAATGGTTGTTTGATCTTTATTTGCATAATATCAACACTGCTTATTCTCTTCATTAATGGATTAGTAAGCGATAAAGAGGATAATGATTAAAAATCAATTTATACATCAGAAAATATTTTCACACTAGAACTCTTGATTCCATTCAATTCCTATTTACTTGTTCACAAAAAATTGGTAGATTGATAAACTGATAAGGTAAAATGCTAAAATTTATGTGTTAAACTTTAGCATTTTACCTTATCCTTTAAATAGAAGATTATCAACAATAAATCTTAGTAAAAGAATATAAGGTTATAATTTTTTTGGAAAACAACTACAAAATAATGTAAACTATTACAGTGAAAGATTTAGAAACGGAGACGAATAGTATGTTCTTTACTCATTTTGTAATAAGTTTCATAATTTCTTCTTTTACCATTGGAGTTATTATGGTCATTAAAAAAGTGTTCCAAAAACAACTATCAGCGAAATGGCAATATAATCTATGGTTTTTGGTGTTGGCTGCATTAACTCTTCCTTTTATACCGAATCATTTATTTAATTTTGGAAATTACTTTACTTTATTGGATCTTAATCAGATCAATGGAACAAGCTCTTCTAATATCTCTGTCAGTGACCATAATTTAAAAAACGGAAATTGGATGCAGGACTTTACGATATCTGTAAACCACCCCAGTTTAGAATCCCTGAATATAATTTTAGCAGGTACATGGATTGTAGGGGTGTTAGTTTTGTCTGTTCTGTTCATAAATGCTTGGTTAAAGATAAAGAAAATTAAAGACACTACATCTGTACTGAAAACGAAAGAAGTTCTAATTTTATTTGAACAGTGCAAGAACCGTTTAGGTGTATCGAAAAAATTGATGGTGGGGGAATCGCCTCTTGTCAAATCCCCTATGATGTTCGGTCTTTTTAAAACTTATGTTGTATTGCCGGTTCATTTTGACGAATGGCTGTCTATGAAAGACATTGAATACATTTTTTTACATGAATTGAACCACTATAAACATAAAGATATGGCAACAAATTACCTAATCGTCATTTATCAAATTTTATACTGGTTCAATCCTCTTGTTTGGATTGCTTTTAGGAAGATGAGATTGGATCGTGAGATAGCTTGTGATAGTGCTGTTTTAAAATCTTTAGATGAGTGTTGTTATACAGAATATGGGGATGCGATCATTAATTTTGTGGACAGAGTATCACTACCGAAGAATCTCGCTTTAGCCAATGAGTTGAATGGTTCTAAGGAGCAAATAAAAAGACGAATTGAAAGAATTGCATCTTTTACGATTGAATCAAAGTTGTTGAAGATAAAGAGTATAGCTATCTTTATGCTTATGGGAGTATTTGTTGCAAGTCAAATTCCACTCATTTCTGTAATGGCTGATGATAATAATCGCTACCATTTTAAAAGTGAACGGACAGTATATGAGGATTTGAGTAGGTATTTTTCAAAATATGAAGGAAGCTTTGTGTTATATGATTTGCAAGCCAATAAGTATAGTATCTATAATAAGAGTAACAGTACGCTAAGAGTTTCGCCTGATTCTACTTATAAGATTTATAGTGCTTTATTTGGGCTAGAAAAAAATATAATAACGGTTGACAATTCTACAATGAAATGGAACGGAATTCGGTATCCTTATACCTCTTGGAATGCAGATCAGAATTTAGATTCAGCAATGAAGAATTCGGTAAACTGGTACTTCCAAAGGTTGGATAAAATGACGAATCAGAGCGATATACAATTCTATCTGAAGAGTATAGGCTATGGAAATCAAAATCTGTCTGGTGGACCAGGTCAATATTGGTTAGAGTCTTCTCTAAAGATATCTCCTATAGAACAAGTACAATTATTAAAAGCTTTTTATATAAATCAGCATGGATTTCAAGACAAAAACATTCAAGCTGTTAAAGATGCTATTAAATTAGAATCTAAAGATGGTTCATTATTATCTGGAAAAACTGGTACAGGTACCGTAAACAATAAAGATACGAATGGTTGGTTTATCGGATATGTAGAGACCAAAGAGGACACTTATTTCTTTGCAACTAATATACAAAATGAAGATAACAGCAACGGAAGTAAGGCAGCAGAAATAACGTTATCTATTCTGAGGAATAAAGGAATATATTAAGCGTTTGCTGAGGAAGTGAAAAACTGGATAACTTTCATTTAGCCGAATTGGAAAAGGAGGTTGACTTCTCTATATTATAAATCAATTAATTGAATATATTACGTATGTAATCAAAGGAGGAGGATAAGAGTGTCTAAAAAAGTCCCCAGCATCTCAGAAGCAGAATGGGAAGTCATGAACGTACTTTGGGAAAAGGCTCCCCAAACAGCCAACGAAGTGACTTTCTCCTTACAAGAGCAAACGGATTGGAAGCCGAAAACAGTACGCACTCTTTTAGATCGTCTGGTCCAAAAAAAGGTGGTCGGTGTAAATAAAAATCAGAGAGTGTATACTTTTTTTCCACTTTATTCGCAGGATGAATGTCAGCAAGCCGAGGCACAGTCTTTTATTAAGCGAATTTATGGTGGGACGCTGAAGTCAATGTTGGTTCAGTTCATCCAGGAGGAGCCCTTGTCTGGAGAGGATATTAAAGAATTACGCTCCATTTTGGATGAGAAGTCTAAAAAATCTTAGAAGAGCGAATTAAAGGAAGTTAGTAGAAGACGAAAATTAGATTGGTTCCTTATCCCATTTATGTTAGTGGGCTTTTTGTAACACATTTATAATGTGCGGAACTTTTTCTACTAGATAAACTCGTAAAAAGCACACCGAGGTGTGCTTTTTATTTAATATAACTAGGCTTACTTTAAAAAGGGGTTAGTAAAAAGCGCTGATTATTCAGCGCTTTTTTATACTTGTTAATCTACATCATTAGCAATAACTTCCTTTTGTTTTTCTTCTTGATTTTTCACTCCCTGTTCGCCTTTTTTCTTCAAATCAAAATACGTATCAAGCGCAGATCGAGCAAGCTCTTTTGTAATAGTATTTGGTATATTTGGCTGAAATGCAGATGGTACAGCAACGGCTACTGCTATCTGTGGCTTATCAGCAGGAGCATTCTGTGCTTTTTCTACTTTTCTACTATAATTCTCACCATATACAATTTGAATAAGTCCTAGCCGTAAAATCAGTACTGAAAATAGCACAAATACAACTAAGAAAATTAAATTCACACGATAAGGAATCTGGTACTTTTCTCTTTTCCTTTTCATACTAAAACCTACACTTTATTAAAAGAGTACTTATCATAAAAATACAAATGAAACATTTAGTATTGTTCTGACTAAGCCTTATGACATTAACATCGACATCATAATAAGTCTTATATTATCTATTGCGAAAACGAATAAATTAAAAGGATTGAGCTCTGTATAATACAGAATTCAATCCTTATTTGCTGGATAGATAATCGTCTAACTTTTTTGGTCAGTTCCCTGAGGAACAGTATTTTTTCTATTTAGATTAGATAGGGATTTTAATTATTAATTAAGATTATTATCATTTTCTATTTGTGATTGGCTTGATAAGCATTAATTACTTCCTTTGTTGCCTCAGCAATAAGTTTGTCATTATAATTAGCATCTTTTTTATCTCGACTAGACAGTATAGCAAGCATAATAGGATCTCCTTTTGGTGGCCAAATAATGGCAATATCATTTCGCGTTCCGTATGAGCCTGCTCCAGTTTTATCAGCTACCACCCAACCTTTTGGCACCCCAGCCCTAATTAATGAATCGCCAGTGGTATTTCTCTTCATCCAATCTATTAGAAGTCCACGTTTTTCAACTGGAAGTGCGTCCCCTAATGTGAAGGATTGAAGGCTTGTAGCAAGTGCCCTTGGTGTACTAGTATCATGGGTTTCTCCTGGTTTAACATCGTTTAACTCAGGTTCAAATTGCTCAGGCATAGTAACATTGTCTCCAACGTCTCTTAGTGATTTCTCTAATCCATTCGGTCCACCTATTTGCTTCAGTATGAGATTCATGGCAGTATTGTCACTATACCGAAGAGCAGCATCACAAAGCTCTTTAAGAGTCATTCCTGTATCAACATGCTTTTCTGTAATCGGATTATAATTGACAAGATCATCTTGGGTATAGGTAATCCTTTGGTTAAGATCATCTATTGTTTTCTGTTGTAAAAGTGCTCCTACAGCTAGAGCTTTACTGGTGGATGCATATATAAAACGCTCATCTGCTCGATAGGTAACTGTTTGATTTGTACTAGTATCTAAAGCAAAGACGCCTAGTCTCGCATCAAATTTATCCTCAAGTTTGACAAAATGATGTTTAATTACAGACTCTTGATTTTTTTGTTTAGCTTGAACGGATTGGTCATTACCCTCTGAACATCCTGCAAGCGTTACACATGTGAGAAGTAATGCAGGTACAATTTTTTTAAATTTTAAAGGCCTAAAGACTGTGTTCCATGATTTCATTAATATCTAACCTCTTTCTTAAAAAACTTATTTATTACTTTTGATAGAAGGATTCAATAACAGGTTTCATTTTTTGAACAACATAGGAGCTTCCGCCTCTTCCTTTTACATTCTCGATCATACTCACAACTACATAATTAGAGTGTTTGTCATCAAATGCAAATAAGAAACCATTTTCTATCCCGTTTGTTCCTTTCTTTTTCTTCAACTCAGCCGTTCCTGTTTTTGCAGCTATAGATTGCCCCTTGATTTGTAAAGAGTGTGCTGTCCCATCTGGCCGTGAAACCACCTCATGAAGAGCTTGTTTAATAGTGTTTGCGGTATTCTTTTCTATAATTCTTTTAGGAATAAGAGTTTTTTGATTATTAATTAATTTTGGATAAATTAGTTTTCCTCCATTTGCAAATGGTGAATAGGCCATTGCCTGTTGTATAGGGGATAATAGCATCTCCCCTTGGCCATAGGCTGAGTCTGCTAAAAGAACTTCTGACGAGATTCCTTTATTAGATACTTGTGCTTCTTTCATACTGAAAGGTAAAGAAAGGTCCTTATTGAAACCAAATTTCATTACACCCTTTTCAAATCGCTCTTTACCTATCTTAAGTGCTTCTTGTGCAAAGAAAATATTATCTGAATGCACAAGAGCATCTATCATATTCACTTGGTCTACTTCATGTACTCTCTTCACAAAGTAATTACCCCATGAGGTATCTTTTTTCCATTCTAGTCCAGATATTTGACGTTTTTCTCCTGGTTTTGTAACACCAGTTTCTAACCCTACTGCTGCAGTAATTGTTTTGAATGTAGAACCAGGTGCGTAGCGAGTAGCATATCTAGCTAGAAAAGGGAGCCTTGGATCTTCGCTATACTCCGCATATTGTTCAGACGAAATACCCCTAGTCATTAGATTAGGATCATATGAAGGAGTACTCACTAAAGCTAATAAATCTCCTGTCTGTGGATTCATAATTGCAGAAGCTCCAATTTCACCATTTAATTGATCATATGTTTTTTGTTGCAGCCCAGCATCAATGGTTGTACGAATATCTTTCCCATCCTTTTTACTTAAAGACTGCAGTACCGTTTCTCGCCCTGTTTGTGAGTTAACAATCCGAATTTCTCCACCATTTTTCCCGCGCAACTCTTTATCATAGGTATATTCCAGGCCAGATTTTCCAATGTATTCTCCTTCAGAGTAAGAAGGATGCCTCTGTATATCCTCTGCACTTACCTTCCCTACGTAGCCTATTAAGTGAGCAGCTGCTTCATTAAGTGAATATATCCGTACTTCTTTCCTAGAATAGATTACTCCCTTTACAGTAGAAGTATTAGAAAGTGTATTATTTTCTAGTACCTTTAATGGCACAAAACTGTCTTCCCTTACCCATCTCTGATTTAATTTTTTTAGAATATCCTCTTTAGAGATAGAAAATTCCTTACTTATATGATGAATAGCCTGCTCTTTTTCTTTTCCTAATCCCAACCGTATAGGAATAATCCCCATCTCTTGAACATATCCATTTTCAGCCAAATTGCGGCCGTTTCGATCTAAAATCTTTCCTCTTGTAGCGACTTGTGTCACAAACTTAACTCGATCCCCTTGCTGCATCGTGGGGAAAATTAAGTTAGGCTTCCACTGTATTTTCCATTCTTTATCTTTTTTTATTAGGAAACCGTGGTAAGATTGCCTTTTCATCTTTCCTAAACTTGTATCCATGGTCAGATTATAAGAAAATGTGTATCTTCCTGTTGGCTTATGCCTTTTAATATTTAAATCAGTTACTTTTATATTTTTTGCATGAATACCTAAAAAGATGTTCCTGTACTTTTCATTGTATTTTTCTGGTGTTAAATTATTGTTTCTTAATGAATCGATAGAAATATCTTCAGATAAACTATTAAAATTCTGTGTTGTAAGTTTTTCTGTAAAACTCTCTACAACAGCTGATGCATTATTATATTCTCGCCTCATTTTACCAGTAAAATATATATACACTATGGAGCTAACGAGTACTATGATAGTAAGACCTATAATAGTAAGAAGTTTAGTTTTTTTTTATTCCACATATACGTCACACTCTCTTTGAAGTTTAATCTCTATTAAAATTCTTTTTAATAAATATAGTCAACTTCTCCTTTCTCGACACATTGATTACACGTGTAATACAATACTACACATGTAATCAATGTGTGTCAATCTTCTTTTAGAAAGAAAATTGACAGCTCGCTTGCCTTAGCCTGTTACTTGTTTAACCTCCGGAAAGGGCATCATCCATAATAATCATTATTTTACAGTTACTTAAAATAAGATATATATACTAAAGTATAAATAATATATTTATGGTTTTACTTTTACACCTAGTGTAGACAAAATTACATTTTTTCTACAAAATATTACACTTCTAAATGACGGAGTATGAATTATTAATTGACAGTTCTTTCTTTTACTGCGACTTTCATGTTACTACAAAGGTATACTTTTACGGACAAGATATTTAAATCTATTACAAGATGTAAAAGTAATTATTATCGTTAACAAAACAAAAAAGCTACCTCCTTTTTACTAATAGTAGTTTAGTGATGGAGTGAGATAGCTTTTGGGATATCATTATGGAATTATATTCCTGTATAGATAGTAACATTTTTCTCTAAAAAAAGCCATATTTATTAGGTGGATCCCAAATAGAGACATTCAAATTACACTTTTTAAAATATAGCTCTTAAATATAGAATTATTTACGTATCCTAGCAGTTGACTACGCTCCCTCTTACAAAAGTAATCCTGTTTCTTTTGCTTTTTGCACGGCTTCTTCTCGATTTTTAACTCCTAGCTTCTCATAGAGATTGGAGGCGTAATTTCTTACCGTTCCGTTTGACAAGTAAAGTTTCGAAGCTATTGTTTTATAACGGCTTCCTTGTGATAATAGTTCCAAAATCTCTAATTCTCGTTTCGTTAATCCATACTCTTTTCCATCTGATTTTGATTCAAATGATCCTATTTCTTCATTTTCTTCCCACATTCTATGGAACAAGTCATGATTAATCATCGTACCTCCTCGATAGACTAGACGAATTGAGTCAGCTAGTTCACGTGAATCTATGGATTTCAACAAATATCCATCCGCACCATTTCGTATGATTTCTTTAGCCCTTTTTGTATTCTGAAAGGTTGACAGAATGAGTACACGAATGTCCGGCCATTGTTCCTTAATTATTTTAGTCGCATGAATTCCATCCAAATTAGGCATCTCTAAATCCATTAATACTACATCTGGCTTTAGTCTTTCACACAATTCCATAGCCCGTTCTCCATCTTCAGCCATTCCCACTACTTGTAAATCCTCCTGCCCATCCAAAATTGTATGCAGACTTTCTCGAATAAATGACTGATCATCGACAATACACAGGCGGATTTGTTCACTAGACAGTTGTACTTGTTTCGGTAATACACATGAAATTAATGTACCTTCCCCTTTTTTGGAATAAACAATAACTCTTCCTTGCGACTGACTCACGCGCTCTTTCATTGCAGTTAATCCAAAACCATCCTTCCACTCTTCCGCCCCGCATCCATTATCCTGTACATCCAATCTTATCTGTTGTGGTTCAAAGTGGAGTGACACAGTAATTTCTGTGGAATGCCCATGGCGAACAGCATTTGTTAGTGATTCCTGCAAGCTCCGATATAGTGTCATTTTTAATTGTTTGGAGACCATATACTCTTTCCCTATTATTCGAGTACGTACATTTACCTTTGTATGTTTCTTAAATTCCTCTGTCAATTGTTGTAATGTGATAGGTAAGGGAAGCGACTCTTGTGATAAATCCATTTGATGCAAATACAGTCTTACTTCTTCCATACTGTTACGGGCCAATTGTAATAATGAATCGAGCTGTTGCTCTCCTCCTTTAGTCTTTAATTCCGTACGTAATGTTTCCATACCCATAATAATTGAAGTATAGGAATGCCCCATTGTATCGTGTAAGTCTTTTGAGAGCCTATTACGTTCCTCCAGTAAAGTAATCCGTTCAACCTGGGATACGTATTGTTCCAATACATGTTTCTGGTTCCGAATGGTTTCACTTTGACGATAATTAATAGCCAGTAAACGAAAGAAAGAGCCCATAGCAAAAGCTAAACTGAGGTGTGGGATGATTACCCATAAATCTGTTACTTTGGAAAATACCGCAATGAGCAACGGAAACAAAATAATTGTGATAGGACCCGACCAGCGGTAAGATTTATGAGCGCTATTTGCCGCAATCATAAAAGTTGGCATTAAAAAAGCAAGATACGCTGACGGAAATAATAAAGTTAAATAGAAACACACTCCGCCAAATAATATTATTTCAGTCAACAAATAATAGCGATAACTGAACATTAAACAAATCCAAGGTACTGAAAATGAAACGACTTCCCAAAGAATTATGATCCAAAGTGGTACTGTCAAATGATCTTGTTGTTGGATAGTCGCAAATATCAATGATAGCCAAATGATAAAACGTATACAAAGTAAGGCCCAATCATACCAAAACCATAGTTTCAAAGTCTTAAACAAGTTATCACTCCTTTATAGCTTTAAACATGGAACGCGTGTACATTCCAATAATTCGAACTAAGCAGTTTCCAATAAGATTATGTATCCAAATGAGAATGAAACCAACAATCATGACAAAAATTGCCGTCTCCCATGAATTCACAGCAATGCCCAATAAGTATATATTAAAACATCGAAAAAGTAAGGGGGTAACGATACATACTAGCGGCATTATATATAGTAAAACAGCGCATATAAGACTCATTATTCCGACAAAAAATTTCTGCATGAGCCAAAAAACAGCCCTCCAGTTGCTATTATTAAGGATTGTATCTCTTGCTTTAATCCATCTATCTTCCTCCTCTTTTATTCTTGGTTCGAATAAATCTATCGATATATCTGTATAAACCTTCGTCTGAATACGTTCATACTGAATAAACGTATGTGTTGTTTGTAGCACCCATCCCAACAAGGGAATACCCAAAAAGATAATCGTCATTACTAATGCCAATGTAATGCTGACCAGATAGAAACAAAAGTAAAAGAATCCGGATACAAAGGTAAATAACAAGAAATAAAAATCTTGCAAAGTTTTTTGAGCTGATGTTTTCGTCATTAAAATTTCTCCTCCACATTCATTGCTAATGCGTTAAAAGCTACTTTTTGATTCTAAGTATTTTTCTGTCACATATGGTAGTGTCAAAGTGTCATGGTTTGTATGACATAACTATCAATACAGCCTTAGCCCATTCAACTTTTGTTATCCGTTATAAATATGACAAAAAGTTCACTATCGACTATGAATCGCCTCTTGCTACACTCTATCCATACGCTAACGAGCCACTAACTCGTTGTGCTAAAAATGAGATTGTGTTCCCAATCTTATCTTTTTTCTTTGTAGATTTTTTGATATAAAGAAGGAATCCTTATAATAAGGATTCCTGAAAGAAACGAAGTGTCATAATCAATTCCTTGATTTCGTGCATCATACTTATAAATTCCTTAGTCCCTCATTTTATTTACTAAATAATACATAGTATTATATTTTAAGAGATTCTTATTGATGTAGTTGAGATGGACTCACTTTTTGAATTTGAACAAGTATATCAAACGCTTTACCTAATGGTATATCAACAGTTTTTGGTATATCAGGGCCTTCTTTAGTTATTCCAGCGAAAATTGGATGTTGTTCGTTTAACCAAGTTTTTGCCACTCCGTTCGCCTTACGTAAATCAATAAAAAATTGATCTTTTTTGACCTGTCCCAAAATGTAGTTATAACTATTTAGATCATCTAATTTTAATGTTCCAAATGGACCAAATTCACCATTGCTATTATAGACATTATATTGTCCTCCATAAACTGATGTTCCAATAGATACATACCGTTTCCCATAATATTCTGCTAAATGCTGCCCAGCTACTTTAGGGTATATAAAAGGAAGCATATTTGTTTTCGAAATGTGTCCGTTATGTCCCCAAACTATGGTTTTCCCTAAGTGTTCTTCAGTCCACTTCGCATTTTCATACATTGCAATATCATGTTTTAAAAAAAGATCCGATGGTTTATCAGGGGGTGATGCTAACATTGTAGTAAACTGTTCAATAATACGAGCATTTTGTTTTATCCATGCGAACTCTTTGGATTTCCCGTTTAGAGAACTTTTATTTTGTTCTAATAAAGCACTAATTTGTTTAGCATCTGAAACATACTTTTCTTTTTCCTCTTCCGTAAGGCTCTCAAAAGTATTCATATCCTTTGTTACAGGAATAAGACCTTTTATCTTCTCTTCTACTCTAGGCACAAGATCCGAATTATTTTTCTTTATATATTCTATTATATTATTATAAACATTCTCATTTACTGATTGAATATCCATCCCGATGACACGCACTTTAGATTTATGTTTTGGATTAGCATTATATTGTCGAATCCAACTAAATAGATCCAACATTTCTTTCGTGTTAAATGTAGGTGATAGATGTTGGCTTGGGTTTCCCTTACCGGTAAGAACATATTGATCAAGTTCCAAAGCTCTGTCCCATCCCTCTTCTAAAACTAAGTTGACAAAGCCCTTTTCAGATACTAAATAATTAACAATACGGTGTTTCATTGTAAAAACCTCATGAGCCCCATGCGTAGCTTCACCTAAACCTACAATTGAAGCTGAACCTACCATATTCTTAAGTGGTTTTAAATCATTAAGGGATGCGGTTGGATTAGTTGTTTTTAAAGGCTTTGCATTTGCTTCTAACCATTTCACTATTTGATTTGTATTGTAGGGAGCTGTAACAGAAGCTTCTGTTTTCGAATCTGCATAAGTATTTCCTACAAAATTAGTCAGTGTTATAGCAGAAGTAATAATTGCAATAATCATTTTCTTTTTCATGAAAACCTCCTGAAATACTTCTTTATTAATTTTTGACATGCTCTAAGGAATTCCGTTTAAACCATTAGCTCTCTTATTACTGTTAAAATAAATTTATTCTATTTCCTAATACTCACTTATTTCTTAATAGGTTCTTATGAACTTGCTCTATTCAATTTTTTTAGAGTAAGTTGTTTTTTGAACCAGAAAGGCATATTTTAAACTATAAAAACTATGACAAAACTTATCCGGTTTTCCTTTTTGCCTACTTGCTAAATTCAGCAAGTAAAATATTTTTAAACGGATCAGGACTATCAGCTTTAAAACTGTTCAAATTGACGGCCAATGTATGCTTGCCTCCAAGTGTGCCTCCAGCAAAGGTGGTAAACCCTAGAACGATACCTCTATGTCCCCATATTGAGACACCGTTTGGAAGCTTAGTTTCATAGATTCCAAGACCATATTCGGTTCCTTCTCTTCCTGTAGGAACTGTAGTAAGCATTTGTTTTAGTTGCTGTTCCTTCAATAATTGACCACTGAGTAAGTAAGAGAAGAATTTGTTTAAATCGTCAGCAGTAGAAATCATATCTCCATCCGAGCTACCTGGGTTAATATAAGTAACGTCTTCTAGCTCACTTGCTCCGTCTAGTTGGAAATAGCCACGGGCATGCTTGGTGCCTGGAATCACGCTTGAATTGCCAGGTAGGAATGTATTTGACAAATCAAGTGGTTCAATAATTCTATTTTCAACCTCCTCCGCATAGCTGTTTCCAGTTACTTTTTCAATAAGCATCCCCAGTACTACGTATCCTGTGTTTGAATAAGACCATCCCTTTCCTGGGGGAAAGTCTGGAGGAAGGGAAATCCCCATCTTTACGAATTCATCAGCTGTATACGATTTTTTTGTATCCATAATATCGAAGTCTTTTGAATTTACATAGTCAGCGATACCACTTGTATGATTCAATATCTGCCGGATAGTAATCTGGTTACCATCATATCCGTTTCCTTGAATGACACCAGGTAACCATTTTTCAATGGAGTCGTCTAGATTCAAGCGGTTCTCTCCAGCTAATTGAAGTAGAACTGTTGCAATGAATGTCTTCGTCACACTGCCAATGCGAAATCGAAAATCTGTTTTCATCGGTTTCTTGGTTCCCAGATCTGCTATCCCAGCAGCATAACTCCACGTTTTTCCACCCTTATGAATTTTAGCAAGTATCCCAGGGTATCCAAGTTGTAGCGTATCCCGCATTGCTTGCTTGACGGCAGTACGATCTCGTTGAGTACTTGTTTGTAACGAACTAGATACACTTTTAGTAGGCTCTGCTTTTACAATTGAGGTTGGCGTTGTGTATAACAGGGAACTTCCAGCTATTAAAAGGGCAAGACTTGCAAATGTAATTTTGCTACGTGTTTTCATAAGGTATTCCTCATCTCTATTTATCTTGTATAGTTAGTTGCTTGCTGTTTCGTATTAACCACTCAGCTATTATCTCCACCAATGACAAAAGGTCAAAATTAAATTCGTAATCATATTCATAATTATTATTTTTACAATCGCCGTTCTGTCCTAAGTAAATCCCTCTTTTTCCATATAAGTGTTAACTATGGAAATTACTTCCTTTTCTTAAAACACTCTTGTTACTGGTTTGTTTTTCATAAATAGGTCATACCTGTTTCCTCTTTCACGCCTCTTTATATTTTTAACATACACAATGTAGATCTCCCTTCCTCATTTATTGTTAATGCGTTAAAAACTGCTCCTTGATTCTAAGTGTTTTTCTGTCACATACGGTAGTGTCAAAATGTCATGATTTTTATGACATAACTATCAATACAGTCTTATTCATTCACTTTTTGTTGTTCTTTATAAATATGACAAAAGTTCACTATCGACTATGACTCGCTGCTTGCTACACTCTGTTCATACGCTAACGAGCAGCTAACTTGTTGCGCTAACAAAAAAATTCCAACCAAATAAAGGAGCGTACAAAAATGAAACAAACAATTAACAAACTGGGAATCGTTGCAATTCTTCTTACTTCTTCAACCATGATTTCTGCATGTTCCCAACAATCGTTAGAAGCAGGAAAATCAAAACCATCGGCATCCACGACTAATATCCAAATGATGAAAGGACCTAATAATAAAAAAGAAATAGAATCTTTTGCTGATCCGTTATTTGAAGAAAAAATGAAGAAGTACAATGTGAACGGTTCTAGTTTTGTAGTCGTTCATGATGGAAAGGTCGTTGTCAATAAAGGATATGGATATGCCGATAAAGAAAAGAAAATCCCCGTCACTAAGGATACGGTCTTTCAAATCGGTTCAGTCACGAAAACTTTTACTGCTTTGGCTGTGATGCAGCAAGTCGATAAAGGAAAGCTTAAACTTGATCAAGACGTACAAAAATATCTCGATGGATTACAAATACCTAATCAAACAGGGAAACCTCTTACCCTCTTTGATATGCTCACTTATACCAGCGGGGTAGATTTTCCCGATCTCACGAATATAACCGGACCTGAATATATTAATGACGGTATAATAATGAAAGAATTTTTCTCTAAACATATGCCAACTGTGGTACGCCCACCAGGTAAAGTTTATACGTATGACAACGTCTCATTTGCGCTCGCAGGGTTTGCAGTAGAGAATGTTACTAACACCCCTTTCTCAAAATATATGGAAAAGAATATTTTCAAACCATTAGATATGAAATCTACAAGTATGAGCTTTACGCCTGATCTTCTCGAAAGAATGGCTACACATTATGGTCCCACTGGCGATCCAATTCCAACAAGTGGGAGCGGTTTAAGGGATACACCACAAGGAGGCATTTTATCTACTGCGGAAGACATGTCAAAATACATGATTATGCAACTACAGAAAGGAAAGTTTAAAGACAAAGAAATTGTAAGTAAAAAAAGCATGGATATGATGCATGATTATCAAGTTTTTGATGATAAGACGACTCCTGTTGCGACAATTGGATTTGAAACGCCTTTTAATAAATTTGCTAACGGTCAACACGTTGTAATAAAAGGGGGAAGCATGCCTGGACATCAATCACTGCTGATTTTAGTGCCAGAACAAAAAACAGCATTCTTCATGTCTTACAATAATGATTCAATGATGAGTGTAGACATATATGAAACTCTCATGGATCACTATTTCCCTGCTAAGAAGAATGAAGGAAAAATAAGTTATCTCCCGTTAGAGGAAAAAGAAGCTCATAAATACTTGGGCCTATTCCAAAATACGCGTTTCGCTGCGCTTCGCACTCATTTTACTTATGAAAACGGGAATTTGGTCATGGAGGGTGGAACTGGAAAACAAGTTCTCAAAATGATTCATCCGTTGTTATTTGAAGATTCGGAAGGTAGCAAAGTTGCTTTCAAAAAGAATTCAGCTGGAGAAATAGCATATTTTCACTACAACTCTCCTAAAAGCCTTGATTTTGTAGCAGATGCCCAGAAAATTAACAACAAACCGCCTTTTGATGACGTTCCACAAAAGAGTAACTATAGAAGTCACATTGATAATCTTCATGCTCTAAATATTATGGGTGCTAAAACAGGTAATCTATTCAATCCGATGGACATCATGACACAAGGAGAGTTTGAGGATACGTTGTTACTTGCTTATGGATGGAACGGTTTTCCAGACGACTCCAAGGAGGCAAGGGAAAAAGTTAAAAAAGGAATTCCAGTGTATGACCGTGCTACTCCGATTACACGAGAGGTCGCAGCAACCATGATTCAAAACTTAAAGCAAATTCATGACATGAAACCGATTCAACCTGACAAAGTTATTAAAGTTAAATTACTTGATGCTGCGGATGACTGGGCAATTCAATCGATTTTGGCACTTGCCTCCCAAGGAATTCTAGACCCTGATACTTCCATCAATGCTGACGGATCCTTTATATTCCGTCCGAAAGATCTGTTACTGCGTCAAGAAGCAAGTGCCTTGCTGGATTTAGCTTTTAACTATTATGCACTGCCGGAGTCTCAGTCAGTATTGCTGGAGCAGGAGTATTAACAAGTTCTTTATCCAATGCAATAATTATTGAAAAAACACCTACTTCATGGCTTATTGGTATGGGCTCCTTAATAACTACAGTAGGTTATATGGTTTTTACATCTTCTAATACTTTTTTTATAGCAGCTGTAGGAGTTTTTGTTGCGTCATTTGCTACTGCTTTTGCTAACACTGGTTTTTACACGTTTTATCAAAACAATAATACCTGTTGATATGATGGGGAGAGTTGTAAGTATTTACGGGTTTATTGAGGCTTTTTTAATTATTATCGTTACTGCAATCTTTGGTATTTCTTCTGAGCTTATATCTATACGATTTGTTGTAGTTTCAGGGGCATTTATAATGTTTTTGGTATCTATTGTACTATTTATCAGCAGTGTTCAATCATCAAAAGCTAAATTCTATTCTAATTCATCCGAACTTAAAGATTCATTTCAATAAATTTATTGTTTACTATATAAGAGTAGATAATATCGAATTGGAAATTCTTTTTTTATTTCCGATAAAGCACATTATGTTAAGTATATTCTTTTGAATTTTATCGGTATATAATATCTTCAAGAGTTTATTAGATTGGAGAAATAGATTGCATAAACTGAAAAGCATATTACTAATAATATTTGTTATCTTAATTTTTCAGGGGAATGAAGAACCAAGTCTAGCAGAGGAAGATAAAGGAGAAGGAGAATATATGACGGTGGCTTATGATAAAGCAGAATGGCATTATGAAGGTGATTTTCCTGAAGGATTGGATGAAGATCAAGGATTTGTACATACAGGAATGTATTTAGGTTGGGTTATAGATAATAACTTGTATAGCAAGGAGTTTGAAGAGGTTTCCTCTAATGAAATAACAAAGTTTAAAGAAAGTCTACTATCAGGGACAGAAATATATATGAATTGGGATGGTGTACTAGCAAGTGACATGTTAAGTAAAGAAGGAAACGATTTTACCAAAGATTATTATGAGTCAGGAATATATTTTGAGGACTATGCAGACTTATTTCCTGATGTTAGCTCTGTTTATGAAGTAAATGATACATTGGATAACTATAACATTGTAAAAAACAAGCTTAATGAACGTTTTAAAGAATGGAAAAGCGAGTAGTTATATAAATTTTAAAGCCCTAGAAAATTTACTTCTTAGGGCTTTTTATTTCCGATAAATACGTTTTATGTTAACTAAAAATGAATATTCTCTATAAAGAGTCTATGTTGAAAATAGGGGTAATGAAGGGAGAGACTGTAATGTTAGGAGTAGAACGTGGCTTAGTAAAATTAGAACCTTATAATGATAAATGGAGTAAGTTATTTGATAAGGAGAGAGAATTATTATCTTCTCAATTAAAGAACCTTATTGTTGAAATTGAACATGTGGGAAGTACATCTATTGAAGGTCTATTTGCTAAACCAATTATTGATATTGCAATTGGAGTTAGCTCTTTGGATGTAATTATAAAATTAAAAGAAAAATTGAAGGAACTTGGGTATATAGAAGTACCCGTAAGTTTAGATGGCAAGCATGTTTTTGCAAAGTATAAAGAAAAGAAAATCACTCATTTTTTACATGTAATGATCTATAACCAGAATCTGTGGCTAGATCAAATTTCCTTTAGAGATTATTTACGATCAGCTCCTGATGCAAAGTTAGAGTATATAAAACTAAAAGAAGAACTAGCAAATAAATACCCGAATGATGTTATTTCATATACGAATAAAAAAAAGAAGTTTGTTGATGACATATTAAAAAGGGCAAAGGAATTGTAATAGTGATGAATATAAATAAAACCTTAGGAATCTGTGAATTTTTAAGGTTGTGTTTATTTTGAGCTAAGAATATTGATTACGATAACTCCAATTACATATGATGTTCACGCTGATAAAATCTCAATTTGTGGTAATATTTTCTATAAAAGGGGGAAGTAAATTGAAAACAATAGGCTTATTAGGTGGAATGAGTTGGGAATCATCAAGCGAGTATTACAGAATTATCAATCAAACAGTAAATAGAAAGTTAGGAGGACATCACTCTGCTAAAAGTGTCATGTATTCTGTAAACTTTGAAGAAATAAAGAAATTGCAACATAGTGATAGATGGGGTGATGCAACAGAGTTAATGATTAAAGGAGCTCAATATATCGAAAAAGGTGGAGCCGACTTTTTAGTTATCTGTACAAACACTATGCACAAAATGGCAAGTGATATTCAGCAACACATTGGTATTCCTATTTTACATATTGCAGATGCCACAGCTAAGAAAATCAAAGACCAAGGGATTAATAGAGTCGGGTTGCTTGGAACGAAGTTTACGATGGAAGAGGATTTTTATAAAGGGCGACTTATAGCTAATCATAGTCTTAAAGTTAATATCCCTCGTGAAAAAGAGCGTCAAATTGTACATGATATTATTTACAAAGAATTATGTTTAGGAAGGACTGACCCAGATTCCAAAAGTGCATATCAAAACATTCTAAATGGTTTAATTAACGATGGAATAGAAGGAGCTATATTAGGTTGTACTGAAATTTCCTTATTAATTAATCAGAATGATATCTCGATACCTATCTTTGATACAACAGAAATACACGCACAAACAGCAGTTGATTGGGCGTTAGGTATGTCCTGAAAGGTATAAACAGATGAAAAGAGACTAAGTGCAATATTCTTCAGAACAAAGTCTTCCTAGAAGAATGTTTAGTGGGCTAGGTCTCTATATCTTATACGCAGTGATTTAAAGTAATACTATTGTCAAAATGGAGCATACTGTATTTATTTAGAAGGGAAAGATGAAAATTTATGGAGTTAATTGGGCAGAGGGCAAAGCTGAGATTAATGAATATGGGAGATATAGAGGTCCTTTACAACCTTGTTCAACGAAATCCAAACCTATGGAAATACATGGTTAGAAAAATGGATAGTTTAGGAGATATGGAGAATCTAGTAATAGAGGCATTAAAGAACTTTGATAAAGAAACAGAGCTTCCTTTCGTAGTGATAGACAGAGTTAGTAATACCATTGTTGGAAGTACCCGTTTATATGATATATCTCTTGATCGCCAGACAGTTGAAGTAGGCTCTACCTTTTATGATAAATCCGTTCAAAAAACGAGTATTAATACGGAGTGTAAATTTCTATTATTGAAGCACTCTTTTGAACATTTAAATATGGTACGTGTTCAAATTAAAACGGATATTCAAAATATAGGTGCACAACGAGCTATTGAACGTATTGGAGGAGTAAAGGAAGGAATTTTGCGCAACGAGAGAATGTTACATAATGGCCGTATTCGTGATGCAGTTCTATATAGCATTACAAATAATGAATGGAATGTAGTGAAAGTTAAACTAGAAGACCTTTTAACAAAGCGTTACGATAAAGTAAAATAATATTCTTGTTGGGGGATATCTTTTTATAACGTACATTATGTTAATTAAACAAAGAGGCTCAGAAAAATCTGAGTCTTTTTTTATTGTTTGCAAATTAATCGTTGACTTAGAGCTAACTCTAAGTTGTAACATGTAAAGAAAGGAGGAAATGGAAATGTATAGTATATCTGAAGTTGCTACGAAAACAGGGTTCACAGCTCATACGTTACGTTATTATGAAAAGATTGGGTTATTAACTTCACCATTAAGAAAAGGTGGAAAAAGAAGATATACGGAAGGTGAAATTCGCCTTCTCAAATTTATGAAAATGTTAAAACAAACAGGGATGTCTTTGGAAGATATCCAGGAATTTTTAAAAGACGGATGTCTCCTGGAAAATATTGATTCTGCAGCCATTCAATTAAAAAAGATTCAAACGAGGGCGGATATTTTAAACAAACACTTACTTCTTTTAGAGAAGCAAAAACAAGAGATTGAAACTGTTATGAACGTGACAAAAGAGAAATTAGAGGCGTACAAAACAATGATTGGAGACTTAAAAGATGAAAAGTAGAATATACTTTATGTTGATAGGCTTCGCTATATTTACAGGTGCTACGTTCAATTTGGCTAAGTATGCTGTTCACTACTTCTCCCCTGCAAGTGCTGCAGCATGGCGATTTGGTATTGCTGCACTCGTTATGGTTCTTATATTAGGATTACAAAAACAAATAAAGTCAAAAGCCATTAAGAACCATTGGAAAATGTATATCTTACTTGGCATCATAGGAATCTTTGGATTCAATGCTTTTTTCTTTTTAGGAATGCAATACACTTCACCTTTAAACGGGGCTCTCATCATGGGAACTAACCCTCTAGTAACTGCACTTTTTGCTTATTTTATTTTAAAGAATCCCATTACAAAACAGCAAATGTTGGGTATATCCTTTGCTTTAGTAGGCGTTATTCTTGTCCTTACGCAAGGTTCGTTAAAAATTATTCTAACACTATCGATTTCTAAAGGGGATTTATTAATCTTAACAGGGAACTTATGTTGGGCTTTATATGGTGTATTAGGAAGAAAATATTTAAAGGGTAGTTCTTCAATGGAGACAACTACTTATACAATGATTGTTGGTTCTCTTTGTCTTTTAGTCTTAACAGCTTTTTCACCAAGCCCTCAGCCTTTGTCTCACGTTACATGGTCAGCTTGGGGAGCTATTCTCTTTATGGCTCTATTTACAAGTGTATTAGGCTATCTGTGGTGGAATAAGGGAATGGCTACGATTGGCGCAAGTAATACATCTTTATTTTTTAATTTAGTTCCAGTCGTCACCATGATTCTTTCTATTTTAACCGGATCCCTTATTACATTACCTCAAGTAATAGGTACATGTTTAGTTATTTTAGGTGTTTTAACAGCTTCTGGCTTCTTAAACTTGAGAAGAAAACAAAAAGTTTCGGCTTCAATATAACGATGAACTGCTAAAGCCTATATAAAAAATATATAGGCTTTATTATCTCCGATAACTTTGTTATATCATTTTTTAAAAATTTAATTTTTCACACCCACATGTTCAATTATTCGCTTCATTGCCTGAATCTGTCCCATATGAGTTGCTTCATGCATCAGTGTAACACCCGCCAGCTCTCCAAAGGTTTTACATCCCAAAAATGGCTTTTCCAAGTTATTGTTTAGCTGTTCAGCAGGAATTTGCTGAATACGAGCCAATTGATCTTTTAGTTGGATCTTAAGCTCATCCATAGTAGGTACATCCCCCGTCCAATCGGCTGGTTTCGTACCATTTCCGAACAATTCCATATAATTTGCTGGAAGATGGGTTGTTGCATGAGGAAAACCAAACATAGTTTGTTCAGTAATTGTCAAAACGTGACCTGTATGCCAATGAATTGTGTTGTTAAAACCATCTGGCTGTACATCAGTTTGCCCCTTAGAAACAGCCTCTATGATTTTGAGGAAGTACTCTCTTCCGATTTCAAATTGCTTGAATACAAGTTTGTCCATCTTTTTCTCCCCTTTCACTGATACAATCATCCATATTATACCACCTATAGAGGGATAAGAATATAATTAAGGCACCTCTAGCGCTTCAAAATATTCGTACCTAGTTAACATAACTTATTTACTCTTGTCGTTAATAATCTATTAATAGAAGGCTTTTTCTACAATATATATAACTATTAAAGTAATTTTAAATTCTTTATAAGAAAAAACCTTTACTAAACATAACACGTAAAGGTTTTTTTATAAGTTTCTTCTATTATAATAATATCTCCTTGATCAAGGTATGGATTTAAGTTTCTCTGTTAAACATAAAAAAGGGTTCTGGTGCAAAAACCTCAAAACACTTGCAAGTAATCTCTAAATCTTGGACATACTGATACTACTATTCTAAAAAAGGACGTGACTAGTATGGAAAAGCAAAATTTATTTAAGTGGAAACATTATCAGCCCGACATTATTTTGTTAACAGTAAGATGGTACCTGCGGTACAACTTGAGTTTTCGTAACGTAGTGGAGATGATGGAGGAACGTGGCTTATCAATGGCTCACACAACGATTATGCGTTGGGTTCATCAATATGGACCGGAATTAGATAAAAGGGTACGTCGTCATCTTAGGCCAACAAATGACTCATGGAGAGTCGATGAAACGTATATCAAAGTAAAAGGTCAATGGATGTATCTGTATCGTGCAGTTGATTCTAAAGGAAATACGATTGATTTTTATCTAAGTAAAACAAGAGATCACAAGGCTGCAAAGTGTTTCTTCAAGAAAGCTTTGCGGTCTCTTCATGTTTCAAAGCCTCGTGTCATAACTGTCGATAAAAATCCAGCTTATCCTATAGCCATTGAAGAGTTGAAAAAAGAAAAGAAGATGCCTGTAGGCATCCAAATAAGGCAAGTAAAATATCTCAATAACATAGTAGAACAAGATCATCGTTTTATTAAAAAACGAGTTAGACCTATGTTAGGGTTGAAATCCTTTCATACAGCTACATCCATTATTTCTGGAATAGAAGCTATGCATATCATTAAAAAAGGGCAACTTGCTTCACGGAACCAGTCTGTCCAAAATCAAAAAGAATTCATCCATAAACTGTTTGAATTAGCTTCATAAGCTAGCAAATTAAAGGAAACTGACATTTTATGTTTCAGGAAAGTAGTTTTTGCACCAGAACCTCTTCAACAAACAAGCAAGATACCATTTTCATGTTGAAAAAATCGCTTAAATTTAACATAGCGAGGAATTTTTGATTTGTAACAAATAACTGTTGGATAGCTCTGCTTGTATATTCTTTAAATATCGTATTATTATCAAGCAACTGATTATAGGTGTCAGGATTATATTTTATTGCAAAGGAATTCTTATTATTTCCAGTAATATAATCATAATTTTGTATATCAAGTAAGTTACAAAAAGTGTCTTCATTTATTTTCCTTTGTCTTAATATCTTATAAAATTGCACACCATCCCTCCTCACTTTCATATTATTTTTTCCTATATGTACTAATATTACATATAGGAAAATATAGGCATTAAAAAGAATTAACTAGTAGAAAAACTTTAATCTTGGCTATGTGAAACTAACTGGACAAGTATGTATTCTTTTCTAAGAATGCCTCGATTATGACCTATTATGAGGGAGAGAAGCTTGCCCACAACCTCCATTAACCCTCGTTAACCTTGATTACTACTCTCTATTTTACAGTTAATATAAGGTAAATAATACGACTTTTTTCATATATTATAAAAAAAGTGAGTAGCTTGCTATCACTCTCTTTTGTTTAGGACTAAGTAATAGTAATAATCGGGAAAAGGGATGATATTCCATTGAATAAAGAACGTTTGTTCGCATATAATATAAAGAACAAACGTTCTTTATTGAGGAGTTATTCCAATGGATTATGGGAAGCTACCAAACAGAGTCATTATTTGCATAGACATGAAAGCTTTTTTTGCTTCCGTTTCTTCTGTCATACGGGGATTAGATCCGTTAAAAACAAAGCTTGCGGTTGTAGGAGATATCAAACGGTCGGGGTCTGTTGTGTTAGCTGCCACACCTTTATTAAAGAAAGAAGGGATCAAAACCGGCAGCCGTCTTTTCGACATTCCTAAAAGGAAAGATATCCATATCGTGAATCCATCCATGGAGAGATATATCAAGGCTTCAAACTATATTTCTAGTTTGGTGTTACAGTATGTGGCTCCTGAAGATTTCCATGCGTATAGCATTGATGAGTTGTTTATTGATGCGACAGCTTCTTTGCATTTGTTTGCTCGAACACCTGAGGAGCTAGCTCATCGAATACTTAATGAGATCTATCGCAAAACAAGACTGACAGCTACCGCAGGAATCGGTCCTAATCTCTTACTGGCTAAGGTAAGCTTAGATCATGAGGCCAAGAATAGTCCAACAGGGGTTGCTTATTGGCGATATGAGGATATTCCCTTTAAGTTATGGTCGATTCATCCAATGAAGGATTTCTGGGGGATCTCGTCAGCTACAGAAAGACGCTTAAACCGTTTAGGTATCTATACCATAAAAGAACTCGCTCTTTCTTCTAAAGAAATGTTACAAAAAGAATTTGGCATCATGGGACAAGAACTTCACCAACATGCGAATGGGATTGATTTTAGTCGTATTTCTGATGTGTACATCCCTAGTTCCCGTTCCTTTGGGAAAAGTCAGATTCTCTTTCGAGATTATACAAGCCGAAAAGAAGTGGAATTATTACTATTGGAACTATTGGACGATGTTTGCTTTCGTTTACGCATGCATCAAGTGGTGGCTCAAACTATCCATTTATCGATTGGATACAGCAAACAAGCAGGCGGAGGCTTCTCCAGACAAAAGAAAATGGGGAGAGCTTCAAACTTAAGCCAAGATATCTTTCCTTATTGTTTAAGCATTTTACATACATTTGATAGTGGAATGCCGATTCGCTCCATTGGGATTTCCTTATCAAACATAAGCATTCAGGAAGAGGAGCAAATGAGCTTATTTGAGGATATCGATCAGCGTGAAAGAGCCTATGCCCTTGCCAAAACGATTGATGAAATTCGGCTGCGTTATGGGAAAAATAGTGTGCTACGGGCTTCAAGCTATCTGGATCACTCAACAGCTCGTTATCGAAACGGCCTTATAGGAGGTCATAAATCATAGCATAAAGGAGGAATATATCATGCATCACGATAGAAAAATGAAAAAATGGCGCCCATTTGCGAGTATGCCCGAGCAATACATAGGATTACAGGAAGTCATAAACAAGCAAGCAGAAGTACCTCAACCTCTTTTAACAGAAGAGCAAATGGAACAAATTAATTTCATATTGATTGAAGCATTACATACAAATAAACAAGTTTATCTTACATACTACAAAAAGGGACAATGTATTACAGAAAAGGGATTCATCCAATTTGTTGATTCCCTGGGGAATTTGTTTGTTTTTATCGATGAAGTATTTGAATTAAAAAACAAAATGAGGTTAAACGAACTTATTGATGTTCAATTCGTATAAGGTGAATGAATGCATGAAGGAAGTAAGTATAAACCATTGTAACAAGCTTTCTGTACAGGTGCTAGCCAACTATGCCATCGCCTTGAAAGAGAGGAAGAAAATTCAAAATTACTCTTGTTTAGCAAACAGAAGGTTCACTCATTGGACATTTTATGAAAAATTAGTTATAACTTTTAATATTGTTTAATTTATAATAAAAAGGAAAAAACTACGGATTATTTTTTCCAAGAAGGCGCCATCTTGGGAACAAACTAATACGTAGATTATACAAAACTAGTTTTCCTGGGGAGAAACAACGATGAATCTTACACACAATAATTTAGAAGGTATAAAAAGGGAAGAAGGACAAAAGCAGTTGCTTGAAAGAAACCTTGAAGCTCATAGAAGTAGAAAATGGATAATCAATTTTATTTGTGCTATATCCCTACTTGTAGCCATACTTTGCTTCTGCTTCCACGTACCACGATCTGTAATCATAACTGTGGTCTTACTGTTTATATGTATAATCATCAAAAGTGCACATAAAACGTTAGATAAAAAAATAGAGTTGCGCTTAAAGCGCGTTAAACAGGAGCAAAGAAAAAGCATTTTTAAGGTGAATAAACCCTAAAATCTTTTCTATAAGCTTCTAATGATTAACATTGAGTTATCTAGAAGGCCATCTATTTTGTTATAGTTTAACTTAAGGTGATCTAAAAAATATCTTTACTATTGTACTTTAGTAGCTTACTAAAGAGATTTCATCTATAATAAGAGATGACCGTGTTTTCCAACATGAACACGTCACTTCTTTAAGAACATTTATTTTTATAATAGGTTTTTAAAAATATCAACGTAGCAAAAGGCACTTGCGTATAGCAAGTGTCTTTTATATTGTAAATAAAATACTAAAACGATCATTTACTTACAGTTGCTATTGTTTTTATCAATTATATAGCTTTATCTAAAAGCGATTTATGTTATTTTCGATAAGTTTTTTTTACAGAATTACTGAAAAACTTTTATTTTTAATTTTTCTTCACTATTACTATTAATAATAAAGAACGGGAGATACCTGATGACCACTTTATTACGCTATAAAGTGTGAAATAGAAAGAACTCATACAGTCATGGTATACTAATATCAAACATGGAGATGATGGAGGATATTATGACGAAACGATTAGATTTACGTGTCGACTTTGCGTTTAAATCACTATTTGGCACGCATGGAAATGAATCCATTCTAGCTGCCTTTTTAAATGCAGCGCTTCGCTTTCCAGACGAGAAGAAGATTCAAACGGTTCAGTTATTAGATCCTCATTTTAATAAAGAAAACCAAGAAGATAAACGCTCGATTTTAGATGTACATGCGCAATTAGAGGATGGAAGCCGTGTCAACATTGAAATTCAACTTAATAATAAGCATGACATGGAAAAACGAACGCTCTATTACTGGTCCAAAATGTATAGTAGTCAAATGAAAGAAGGCATGGACTATGGAGAGCTTTGTAAAACGATTACCATCAACATTGTTAACTTCCGTTATTTATCTCATATCATGGATTATCATTCTACCTTTCAGTTATATGAGCGCGAAAAGAAAGTACTCTTAACCGATATGCTGGAAATTCATTTTATGGAGCTACCTAAGCTATTAATTAAATGGCGCAACAGAGAGGTAGATCCACGGGAAGATCAACTTGTACGATGGTTATTATTACTTGAAGCATCGGAAGATGAAGAAATCACTCAGGTATTGGAGGAGATTGCGATGCAAGAAGATCAGATATTGAAGAAAGCGATGGATGAATGGGAACGTGTGAGTCAAGATCCAGAAGTTTTACTGGCTTATGAGGCGAGGAGAAAAGCCCTTTTAGATGAAAAGTCGGCATTAAAGAGGGCTGAGAAAAAAGGGAAACAAGAAGGTAGAGAAGAAACAATAAAAGCTATGGCTATTGGAATGATTCAAGAAGGTATAGCTAGCAACGTAATAAGTAAGTTGACAGGTCTTTCTATAGAAGAAATCGAAAAGCTTCGTCATCAATAAACTTCAACAAAAAGAGCAGTATCTTTACAACACTGCTCTTTTTGTTGAAGTTTTTATTATAATCTAGAACCTTATTTGTTGTCATTTTAAAAATAACAAAGCTATTGTTTCGCAAGAAAATTTATTAATTTGATATTTGATTTAGCTAAAAGAATTTCGGCTACTGATTGCTTTGCTGTAAGGTCCTATTTTGGGGAGTATCAGCGAAACTGTCATAACGCTTACTAGTATCAATTAATGTTTTAAAAAAAGGATCAGACAAAGTCTGACCCTTTCTTCTTGTATCCGTATTGAATTTAAATTGATGCCTTAATCTGCTTTGTATAGAAAAAGCGTACAATAAAGAAATAAACAATCTGAATAGCTAAGAAAACACTTAGAACAATAACGGATTCCTTAAAAAGATTAAAATAGAACAGGTTCGATAACGCTGTAAGGGCTACAGCCCCATGAATGAGAGCGACAATTATCGGCGCGAAAAACAGTATCATGGTTTGCCTGTTTAATACTCTTTTCAGTTCTTTATCAGTTAACCCCATTTTTGATATCGATTTGAACTTTTGTTTATCCTCATCCAAGTCCATGTAAAGCCGGAAGTATAGGAAACTACCAGCTGATACGAAAAAGACGATCCCAATAAATAGTCCGACAAATAAAATAGGACCGTAGCCTTTCATAATTTCATATATTTCATAATCTACTGATGTAATCTCATATCTTTCCAATTTCTTGTATAGCTTTTCGGAGGCAGCCATTATCTTTTCTTTTCCAGCAGTTGCTTGCCAAGCATAATAGCTTTGCTGATCCTTTGGTTCAGGAAGTTGTTTATAATCTTCATCTGACACAACATAATATGAACCTGATGCAGGTAAGGCATTTGAGTAAATGACTTCTTTTGGTTTTAAAGTTGAACCTTTATTCAGTTTAATCTTTTTACTTAGCAGGTCTTTCTTTTGTCCGAAGTCTGTACCTTTAAATTCCACAACCATAACTTGCCCGTCTTTTAAGTTAATTGGCTTTTCCCCGATAAGTGCAGCAAATTGGTTGAAATCAGATTGATTGGCAATAAGAATCGTATCCCCACCGATTTCATAAGATCGCAGTACTGTATGCGCTGTATCCGTCTTAATTTTTTCTTCCTTTAAAGTCTGGTTGATAAACGCAACATTTTTTTCTTCATTTTTTTCAGATGTCTTATAAGAAAACGTATTAGCATTTACAGATTTTATGCTTGATGTAAGGACGGTTTGAAATCCGAATAAAGAACCAATTGCACAAAATGCGACTGTTGAAACCATGGCTACCATGAAAAAAGTTCGTGCATTATCCTTCATACGAAAGGCCAGGTCCGAAAACAGCAACATATTGGTTTTAGACCAAAAAACACGTTCATTCTTCTTTAATCTTCTAATAATAAAAACACTTAATTGCGTAAATAACAGATAGGTGCCAATACAAACAACGACGATAACTGGGATCATTGCAACTACAACCGTTACTCCTTTTGCTAATAAGGCACCACCATATCCTACTCCTAATAAAAGCACAGCTAACAGCGTTAAAAAAAGATTCGCTTTTGGCTCACCCTTTGAAATTTTATTGCCTTTTATTAATTCAATCAACTTTTTACTACGCAGAACATACGTAACAAATAAGGAAATAAAGAAAAATAAAATCATAAAGGAGACAAAAGTGATTATAATTGCTTTAACTGGAAAATAAAAAGACAGCGCATGTTCAATAATCAATACATTTTCAGCTAGTAGTAAAATAGCCTTTGCAAAAACAAGGCCAAGGAGTATACCACCTAGTGTTGCTAAAAATCCAATAAGCATATTTTCTAAGAACACCATCAAACGAATTTGTTTCATTGACATACCTTGCATCATTAGTAAACCAAACTCTTTTTTCCGAGACTGTAAAAAAGAGCTCATTGAATATAAGACAAAAAAGAAGGAAAACACATAAATAATTCCTGCTGCTGCATTCATTCCTGTGGTTACACTTGAGCTCATATCATCCTCACTTAACACAGGATGATTAGCAAAAATGGAGAAGGTAAAAAAGACCATAACCGTAAATAAACTGCTAAGAAAATAGGCTGCATATAACCTTTTATTACGTATAACGTTGTTAAACGCGAACTGTCGAAAGGTCATGTGCATCCCCTCCCAGTAAAGAAAGTGTATCTATAATTTTTTGGAAAAAGGCCTGACGATTATCACCACGGTGTATCTCCGAATAGAACTTACCATCACGAATAAAGATGACCCGGTTACAATAGCTCGCTGCCTGCGCATCATGTGTTACAAGCATCATCGTTGTCTGCTCATTTTTATTAATAGACTCAAGCATTTCCATCACATCTTTTGAAGACTTGGAATCAAGATTTCCTGTCGGTTCATCTGCTAGTAGAAGCTTAGGAGTATGAATCATCGCTCTCGCCACAGCTGCTCTTTGCGCTTGTCCGCCTGATATTTCATACGTCCGTTTTTTCATAATGCCTGTAATCCCTAATTTTTCAGCAATTTTGTATGCCTTTTCCTTCATTTCACTCACTTTTTTTCCATCCAATGTTAGTGGCAGGACAATATTTTCTTCAACCGTTAAGGTATGAAGTAAATTAAAGTCTTGAAAGACAAAGCCCAATTCGCGACGGCGAAATTTTGCTAATGCGTCTTTTTTTAATATATGTGGGTTCTTTTCATTGATCAGGATTTCTCCTGTTGTCGGTTCATCAATTGTAGCAATCATATTCAGGAGCGTTGTTTTTCCACTTCCTGATGGACCCATAACTCCTACAAACTCCCCCTCATCAATGGTTAAATTTATGTCTGTTAACGCACGATAGGCGATTTTCCCTTCATAAATCTTACTTACTTGTTTCACTTTTAACATCACAAGTTCTCCTTTCCATACAATCTACTTGTGATTAGTATATCTTTTATGTCAACCTCAAAAAATCGATTTTCCTTTCACTTATCTTACATCCCTGTAAGGTTTTGCGTTTTTTCAAAAATCACTTGAAATGCTGACCCTTCCCCCACCTTGGATTCAAGCTCAATTCGATGACCAAGATGATGAGCTGCTTCCTTCGTTAAATAGAGTCCCATGCCTGTTGATTCTCTGAATTTCCTTCCATTCTCACCCGTGTAAAAGGGGTCAAACACACGGCGCTTGTCCGTTTCAGGAATCCCCACACCAAAGTCTTTTACCTCTAAAACAGCCTCTCCTTCTTTTTCGAAAATGGTAATATCAATTCTATTGCTCTTCCCTTTGGAATACTTCACTGCATTATTAATCAATTGTGAAAGAATAAAGAACAGCCATTTCTCATCCGTCTCTACGACCACTTCTCGCTTATGCTGTAAGACATTGGGATACACATGGTTCCGAATATAAAATCGTTTATTTTCACCATTTACTTCCTTAATCATTTTGGACAAGTTTACAGGTTTGATATGAAAGTCCTGTTCGATGGTCCGAAGTCTTGCCATGTAGAGGATGGTGTTTAAGCCCGTTTTCATTCGGTCCGTCTCTTCACGAATACTCGAAGAATCAGGTTCATCTAAATTTTGGGCAATAAGCTCAATGACAGAAAGGGGTGTTTTCATCTGATGGACCCATTGATCCATAAACTTTAAATGTTCTTCCTGTTTTGACTCCAACTCTTTTATTCTTGTTTGATAATGCTTGTATTGGTCCTTTAGCAAATGATTAAGGGCCTGTGAGATTGGGGAGGATTCTGTCGTTTGAAAGGAATCATCCAGGGAACAAAGTTCGTTCGTTAATCTCTTATAAAACTTGCGGCGACTTAAATAATGGTAAGCAAGATAACTTGCGAGAAAGAATAGACCGAGAAAGATTGCATAGAAGGCTGGCAGAAGATGACGATAACCATCAAGCCAATAGATGGCAAGAACCACAAAGAATTGTACAATTTGTACAGCAATTAAAACAGCATGCTCTCTAAAGAATAATTTCATTTTATTCCAACCCTTCACCAGGTAACGATTAGACGATAGCCAGCACCTCTCACTGTTTCTACCAGCCCTGAAAGTCCAACTTCTTCAAATTTTTTTCTTACCCTTGCTATATTTACATTTAGCGTATTTTCATCTACATAGACTTGTTCATCCCATAGTTTTTCTAGCAAGTCTTCGCGACCGGCAACACGAGGGTATCGCTCTAGTAAACTTTCAATTATATCTGTTTCTTTCTTTGACAGCAGGATTGTTTGATTACGAAATGACAGTTCCAATCTTTCCGGGAACAGCTTTAATCCCTGTAACTCTAAAATTCGTTCTTGTACCTGTGATGCATATTCACCATAAGCACGGCGAAGCTGACTACGAATTTTCGCCATTACAATTTCAGGATGAAACGGCTTTGTGATAAAATCATCGCCGCCATTTTCAAGTGCCATCACCTGATCCATCTCTCCTACTCGTGCAGATATAAATATAACAGGACATATAGACTCCTTACGTATTTGCCTGCACCAGTAATAACCATCAAAGCTAGGAAGATTAATATCCAATAATACAAGGTCTGGTTTCTGCTTATGAAACTCTTCCATAACATCATCAAAATCCTCCACGATGATGGCATTAAAGCCATATTTCCCTATATACGACTGAAGGTGCTCCGCGATTTTGGGATCATCCTCAATAATTAATATTTTCTGCATCTCTTCACTCCTTTTTCTCTAGAAAATTATGCCATACAAAATATATAAATTCAAAGCACGTAAACAATTAAAAGGTTTTATCCTTATTTTTCTGAAGGAACATTTTTCATTAATGGCATATTTGAGTTAAAGAATGAAGTGAGACTAAGTGAATTAATTGATGTTCGCTTTATGTAAGGATAAGATAAACAAGCTAGACGTCTAATTTACATATAAAAAAAAGAATCAACATAGGGAGTGGAGAAATTTGTTTGCAATAGAAAATCATATTAACTCACTGAAAGAAGGACTTCAGCAACATTCTGATGCCCTAATTGAGCGTATAAAAGAAACATGTAAGTTCAATTATTACAAAGAAACTGACTTATTAGACTATACAGCTTTCGTTCAATCATCCGAAATTACCCTTAGGATGTTTTCTATGGACAAAGATGCAAACGAAGTCTTTTATGAAGGAAATGACAGTAGTATTTTTTCAGGTAGCTGCGATTTGCTTGACGAAATTGAAACGTATAGCATACCTGATGACAAAGAAGATGAATTTTGGGAGTTCTATGAAAAATCCGACCAAGAAATATCGGAAGCTGAAACAAAAGCTATTGTAGAATGGTTTGTGGAGTGTTGGAATAAGGCAGACGGAAAAAGTATTACGTTACCCGCCTATTTTAGTTTTCATGATTATGATACATGCTATGATTTGCAAAATGATAAATGGATTACGGATGGAGATAAATGGGATGATTAAGCTTTAACATTTGGTCCCTCTTATGCAGATTAATCTAATAAGAGGCAAATAGAAAAGAGTGATCAGCCTGGAAGAAATATAAGAGCAAGAAATCGAGCTTAACAAAGTGTATGACTATACTGAATTTCCGGATAAGGTCTTAAATGGACTAAACTAATAAGAGGATATATGTTCAATATATGAGAATATATCCTCTTTTCTTATACATATATGAGTCGTTATTTAGATACTATAAATATAGTTCAATAAGTATATATTATAAAAAAACATAAGTTTGTTGCAAATGTAGGCGTAATGAGATCTTCAGATCGAGCGTTAACATGATTAAGGGGGTGAGTGGTATGAGTTTTGTAACTTTGTAATAAGTAATATTAAGCAATCGAACCAGCTTATGGAGAATCGGATACATTACTTTGGGTAAAATGAAAACATCAAAAAATTGGAGGGTTCATATATGACAGTTGGAGGTAAGGATGATATTGATGGGCTTAAGGAAATCGGCAAAATCGTTGCTTTAACAATAAGTGAAATGAAAAATCAGACACGTGCCGGAATGACGACCAAAGAATTGGATGAAATCGGGGGACGTTTTTTAAGGAGATATGGTGCAGTCTCTGCACCAAAGATAACCTACAATTTCCCCGGTAACACATGCATTAGCATTAACCATGAAGTTGCTCACGGAGTACCGGGGAATCGGAAGATTCAAGAAGGTGACCTAATAAATATTGATGTCTCTGCTGAGTTAAATGGTTACTTTGCTGATGCAGGTCATTCCTTTCAGATCCCTTTATATAACCCTTCTGTAACGCGTCTCTGTCAACACACACACAATACTATGATGAAAGTTATTTCTTCACTTAAACATGGGGTGAGATTGAATGAAATCGGAAGAATTATTCAAAATGAAGCCCGAAAAGGTGGTTACAAGGTAATTATGGATCTTTGCAGTCACGGCATTGGAAGGTCTTTACATGAGACACCTGAAGATATTTTACCTATCTATGACAAGCATGATAAACGGATATTGAAAGAAGGTATGGTTATTACTGTTGAGCCTTTTTTATCAACTGGAGCAGAGTATACAGTTGAAAGTTCGGATGGATGGACTTTATGTGTGCCCGATAATAGTCTTTGTGCACAATATGAGCACACCATAATTATTACAAGGGATCAACCGATAATTACAACGATAGCTTAGATATTGTTTTCAGATGTTAGGTCCATAGATGTTTAAGGAAGTTCATCAAACGGGCGCTTTTGTTGAACAAAGATTAAAAGATTAATACATATTAGTCATGTACAATATGTATTAACCTTTTAATCTTTGTTTTTTTCGATTTGGGTCTTGATAATAAGGTCAGTGGCAGATGCGACAACTGCAATTCATCCTACTTCAAAAGTTCCTTAAAAGGTGGCGTTTTCTTACGTGAATGCCGCGAATGTGAGATGAAAAAAGTATTTAGTTGGTACTGATTGAAAGGGCTGGGGAAATGAGAGATATTTGGGATGATGGATACAGTCAATCAAAAAAGTTAACAGAAGAAATGGTCAATGATGCAGAAAAGAAGTTGGGTGTGAAGTTACCAAAATCCTATATTGAGTTATGTAAAATGCAGAATGGCGGCTCTTTAAAATATTGTGACTACCCTACCTCTGTTCCAACAAATTGGGCAGACGATCATGTAAATGTCCCTGAGATTTATGGAATAGGGAAAGAAGGCATTTTATCAAGTGATTATTACATAGAAGAATGGGAGTTACCAAAAGATATTGTTCTATTATGTGGAGAGGGACATTGGTGGATTGCATTCGACTATCGGAATACAAAAGATAGCCCTCCTGTAATTTATATGGATTTAGAATGGGGAACAGACACACTTATATTTGAATTAGCTCCTGATTTCGAGACCTTTGTAAATGGCTTATTTATTTATGAAGATGAAGAATGACTACATTTATACAATACAAAGGAACTGGCATTCAATTGTCGGTTCTTTTGTAAAACCTTCTCTTTTTTAGTTTAACTGTGTTTTAACCATCTTTAATTAGAAAAACACCTTACTCTCTAGGTGTTTTTTCTACTTTATCATGTTATAACTTTTCTCTTAACATAGAAATTTCTTCAATTAAATCTTTTATTAATCGTCCCAATCCGGCTAATTGTTCATCTTTGCGATCATAATCATCAATTTTCATAGATAGTTCTAAAATACGACAAGTCTCTTCAACTGTCAGGCCATGATCTCTTGCAAGAGTTTTTACTGTATCAAGAAATTTAACAGCATCATTATCAAAATAATCTTTTCGTGATGTTTGATTAAATAATGTTCCCATTCTCTCTCTCCTCAAAAATTCAAGTTTTATATTAGCGAATTTTACAAATGAATGAGCGCCACCTTTGCAACTAGCACAGGCTGAGAGATTATAATTATTGCAAAGGTGTATTTCTAAAACTTGAGTTATACAATTTATAATGTTGCTACCTATAACATATTCGGTAATCATCTAACGATCACCTACTACAGTACATTTTCTTTTTATTTTATAAGTAGACTAGTACGCCCACTGAAGTAGTTACATAGTATCTACAAAATAAAGACTTCGTTTATTAATTAGTATCTATTCCGTTAGTTTTTCTACATGAATATTGCCAATTTGAAAAGAAAAAGATCATCTGAGTATAGATGACTATATAACAAAAAGAGAAGGTTAAAAACCTTCCCTTTTTTTATGTAAATGTGGCTTCAGTCTTTTTAGAACATGAGATATGCAATTATAATGTTGCTACCACTATTTCAATTAGTTATTTTTAATGCATGAAATAAAATTTCTGCTCCTCTTGTACTTAACACTATTCCACCTGAATATAACCTGTTTTGTAGAGAGATTTCACCTGTTATCATACATTCGAGCAAATGCCTATTTTTCTTTAAAATAATCTTATCTTCATTTATATGAATTTTTACAGGAGCTCTCTCTTTAATGTTAAAAATGCTTCGTATCTCAACTGGAAGAGCTACACGCCCTAACTTATCTACTCTTCTTATAATACCTTTTGATTTCATTCTTCCTTTCGCTTCCCTTCCTTGCTATTACTTGCGATGATAAATGCTGAAATTCATACAACTAATAATGGGTATTTCCCAATAAAACAAAAGTTAATGGCGTCACAGCGCTTCTCAGTAACACTATATTTTCTATTGGAAATTGTCAAAATCCTGATGCTACCAAATAGATGGAGAAGATTAAATTAAAGAGACTTATATTACTCTAAAAATGATACAGGTTATTTTCCTTTTAGCTACCTTTTCAACATGCTGACATTCTTTAAATTCAGATGGTCCAAATACGATTTCTATCAAACACCCCTCCGAAATATCCTCTGTCATTGTTGTAATATACCAGTGAAAAATTAACATATACTTAGAAGATTCTTAAAAAATGATTAGAAATTTGAAGACAATAAGTTGTAGCTTATTTCGAAGCTATACAATAGAAAATAATGTGAACTCTAACTTTGAAAAAGTGAAAAAATGGAGAGCTTTTTTCACCAGGCCGGAGTAGTACCTAGGGTTACAGGAAGTCATACACAAACAATCGTACCAATAATCAAAAATGAAATGCTAAAAGAAGATCTTCAAGGAGCAGTTATTAAAGAAATAGAAATTTTTCAAATGCAGATGATAGAACGAAAATAAAAAGCAGCCATTATAAAAAATATAGTAGCTGCCTTTTTATATATTATTTAGTATTATAACCTTTAAACTTATAACCATAAATTTTTGTTAGTTCTTGAAAGCTCTTAGGTGAATTTGTAATTGCAACAGGTGTTCCAACCTTAACTTTATCAAAAAGTTTCTCAATTGAAGCGTTATGCATTCTCACACATCCTTGACTCACATATTTTCCAATACTTGATTCATTAGCGTTACCGTGAATAGCATATGTATCGCCTTTTGTTTCATCAGCATCTAGACCCAACCAACGTTTACCAAGTGGATTACGTGGGTCACCCCCAGGAATATGTCCTGTATAATATGGACGATTTTTAATTTTATTCACGATTTTAAAATGTCCTACAGGTGTTTTCTCCCAACTTTTCCCCGTAGCTACTGGTTCAATCATCTCAACATATCCATTATGATAATAGATTAGTTTGTTGTAGTGCTTATTAATAATAATTAAATCATCACTCTTTGTTACGGCTGCTTCAGCTTTAACTGCTGAGCTTCCGAACAGGGTTACAAAAGCAAGTGCAAATACCATTAATGAATTTACTAAGAACTTCTTCATCGACCTATATTCCCCTTTTGTTATAAATATTATATGCATAATACTGGTTATATTAGTTATATAACCTATATTTAAAATATGTAATATATATACATTATAACCAATATATAGACTGGTTTCAATATAGGTTTTAGTGGTTATAATACTTAAAAGGAGGGATTTATATCGTAGTTGATAAAAGTAAGAATAAACAGGTTCTTGTTACCTTCCCACTGGAGCAATTAGAAGAAATAGAAGAGTACTGGCATGAAAAGAGATATAATAACCGAAATGAAGCAATAAGAGCACTCATACAAGAAGGACTAGAAAAATTTAAAAAAGATGATAAATAATCATAGATCTCATAAAATTCTATGTTAGTCATAGGGTTTCTTTTGTATTTAGCAATGGCTAACATTGCTCCGCATTACTTTATATTCTTGTTTCCCCCATACTGTTTTCCATTACATTTTATCTACGTTCATACAGAATAGCTATTTATTATCAAGGCCTTATATAAGCATCTTTCAATGGGTAACTCTAATTTGCTGTATTTAGTCGGTGGGTCATTCTTAGATTTCTCGTTCACTTCACGCGAAAGGTAGCCCACTAAGCCAATCCCATGTATAAAAAATGAACATATATCTTTTTATGTAAGGTGTATGAATTTTATTTTTTTGGTTAAAATCTATAATCAACTAACTTTTTTTAACAGTATGTGATCCATGTGACCTTCTACTCTCTATGAGTAGAAGGGTTTTTTATTTGTTTAAGTTCTTTCCTTCTGGGTATAAAAATAAATGTAAAGTTATCTAAGTCATCTACCTTTGCTTATAGTATGTTTCTATCTTGCCTTCTATCTATGGGATAGAGGGTTTCCCTATGTAATCTGTTTAAAGTATGATTTTATTGGTAATGAATAAATGTGTTACCTTTCTCGCAGGGTATACAATGACATTTCAATCACACAAATGACCTTCTACCTGACACGAGTAGAAGGTTTTTTGATATGAATTATTTATCAACATCAACACTAGTTGCTGAATTAACTATATTATTTAAAGTGATTTTATTTTTATCATTTAATTTATTACGTAAAAAGGAATCCCATGTAGCTTCGCAAACCCATCGTTTCACATCATTATTCCAGATTTATTAATCAGGGTTACATGTTATTTTTCCATATCTCAATGCATCATAAATAGCACGTCCATCGCTTGAATTTGTTTCTGTATATTTGATGGGCAGTAGCGAGAAGACAATATAATAAACAGAAAAGTAGACAAATTGGTAAGAAAAGAGACTTGCTGAAAGGATGTCAGATATAACTAAACCATTTATAAGGAAAATAGAGGCTAAATTAGCCATGGCACCTCCAGCATAGACACAAGCATGGGTAAATCGATTGTCGTATTTTAGTTTTTCATATACACAAAAAGAATCTAAAAAGTAAACGGATTTTATTTTAATTTTTCTCCATTTAAAAATCGTTTTCCCTTTTCCAATGGTAAAATCCACTCGCCCTCCGAAAAAGATTGCCATGACAGAATGACCTAATTGGTGAACAAGAGATACAAGTGGTAGTACAAGTAAGAAAGAAAACAAGAATTTAGGCATATTACTGAATCCAAACACACTTCCATCTCCTTTATTATGAAATGATTTAATAATTGGTTAGCTTATTAAGATATGTAAATCCTTTTTGATAATGAACGGAATTTTTTCAGCAGAGAGTCTGCCTTTTTTATCATATCTGCAATCATCTGTTTGGCACTGTGAAAAGGCTTCAATCAAAGAAGGAACCAATCGGTTTTAACAAAGCAGTAGTGAAGGTGATCACAATCTTTGAGCATTGCCTATAAAGAAGAATATCTTCACTTTATTTTTAAACGTTCTCCATAAGAATAAACGACCCTATGTATCGTAAACAAAGTTACTAAGGTCGCTTATGCTATATTCCAATTTATTATTTTTGTATCTTTTTCTTTATAACAAAATATTTGGCTTCTCATTAAGCTTCTGACAGAATTTCGCTCTCATGATTAAGTTGATCGAACAAATAAGTAAGGTAAGAATCTAATTCGAATTGATTATCTTCAACAAAACCATCTAACACAGACTTACTTTCTTCTCTCATCTTTAGTCCCTCCAATTTATGTTTTTCAATTTATTTTGCGTGATGACCATGATTCTTTTTTTGGACCATTTTTCGTAAAATAAAGCTTACAATTAGCACTAAAATGATAGATCCGATTATGGCTGGGATGATGGCAAACCCACCAATGACTGGCCCCCAACTTCCCAAGATAAGGCCACCTAACCAAGAACCAATAAAACCAGCAATAATATTACCAATAATACCTCCAGGAACGCCGCGTCCTGTAATTAAACCGGCGAGCCATCCAATAATTCCACCTACAATTAGCATCCATAGAATCTCCATTAATAATTCCCTCCTTTTAAATTGTTTAGTTGACTTTACCCCTCACTAAAACCCCTTAATCTTGTTATTTTTTTCCTGATTAGAGTTTTTTCTTGTATAAAAGGACAGCTTTTAATTTCTCGCCCGTTTCATGAAAAAGATAAGAATTAGGACAACCATCAGCCTATAAAAAAACAGCTCCTCTTACATCACCCTCTACTAATCCCCTACCGCAGTAAGGGTTCTTTTTTATTTTTTGAATGGACAGGCAAGCTTACGGCAGTAGATACATAGTATCTAAAGAATCCTAACTCCATTACCTAATCAGTATCTAGTTCAGTAGCGTTACCCCGTTAATACAAGCTGTATACGCCTAGTGAAGCTCTTCGTGGAATCTGTAAGGGAGCTGAGCCGAAGAGGCGAAGGGGGCGACCGGATGCGTTGAGCTGAAATAAAAGGTACGTAAAAGGCCAAAAAATAAAACGAATGAAAGGAGGTACCAACATGAGAAAAACAAAAGGGTTTACCTTTCGAACTATCTTTCCTCCCCCTCCCAAACCATCTCTCACGAGACCTTGTCCATTCAAGGCTTACTCCCTTATTCCGGTTAGTCCACTAGCCATGCTTGACCCCACTATTCTAACCATAGGAGGCATTGTACTAGGAATTGCCATTATCGAACGGATATTAGTGCGATGGGGTGTGATTGATCTTGTTGATCAGTTCGCAAAGGTGATGCGCTTTATCCTGCCAGTTACCTTCTATAGCGCCTTGATTTACTTTTTTGTGACCTTTATGTTATGAGGAGGAATGTTCATGTTTGAAAAACTAAAACTGCGTGGCCAGTTGATAAAGGCATTTCGTACCGCAGAGATTTATCGGGTCATAAAGCGTGGAGATCGTACTTCGTATCAGTTCCCTAAGATCCACCGAATCGATCATCATCACACCTACACTCGCTATGCCTTTTCCTTATTGAATGGCATTGATCCTGAACTTTTAACTAAAAAAAGATGGGCATTACGACAAGTATTAGGCAGCAACATCGAAATAAACGGCAGCCTAAAAAACTTTAGTATTACTGTCCACCATAAAAGCTTACCTAAGAGGCTCAATTATAGTTATGAAGCCATTCATCCTCATATTGAAAAAATGGAGCTTCCAGTGTGCATTGGTCAAGATATCTACGGAAACCCTATTTCATGGGATTTTGCTGATTTAGAGACCTTACTGATTTCTGGCGAAATTGGCGCAGGAAAAAGTAGCCTGATGCGTGTTATCCTCACAACGTGGGTGAAATATACGTCACCTGAAGACTTACGTTTAGTGTTAGTGGATCTTAAACGAGCTGATTTAGGGTTATTTCACGGAATTGAACATGTGGATGCGCTTTGTTTTGAAGCGAAAGATATGAGAAGACCTTTTGCCTTACTTCGAGCTGAAATGTATCGGCGAGGAGACTTACTGTTAGAACATGGTGTGACACATATCAGCAGGCTTCCCTTTAAGCTGCCTCGGATTGTCGTGGTTGTAGATGAAATGAGCATAATCAAACGAGAAACGGATCTTGTAGAGATGATTCAACAGTTTGCGAGTCAAGGCCGTGCTCTAGGTGTTCATACCATTATTGCGATGCAGCGTCCCGATGCGGATTTATTAAATTCAGCATTAAAGGCGAACTTACGAGTACGAATTTCTGGGAGGCAGGCCGATGCCACAAATGCGAAAGTAGCCGGAGTGATGGGCGCAGAAGAGATTGATGCTGCAGCCAGGGGACGTATGAAAATCAAAATTGATGAAGTCAAAGAGTTTCAAGCCTATTTTTTAGATGAAGAAGCTTGTAAGGAAATGCTTTCTTCTCATAAGACACGGGTAAAAGATCTTGAACCGCAGTTGGAGGTTGTGTCACAGCCCCTCTTTGGGTTGTTAGAAAAGGAGGAACAGCGATGAGTTTTCGACTATCTCAGCGTGATAAAGACATCATTGGGTTTATTAATCAGTTTCGGGCTGTGGATCGTGACTCATTAGTGGAACTGTTCTTTAAACAGCTGAAATCGCCTGTAAATGCGTGCAATAGTGTGATGGTACGTTTATATCGGTTAGGACTCATTGAACGCACCCAGCAGTATTCTCCGACGGTCTATTTACCTGTGGATGCGAAGATTAAAAAGAACTCTCAAAAAATATTACATTTCCTTTCTATCTTGGATGTCTATAAGCAGATGTGTTCGTATAGTATGCCCAAGAGTGTCATTGTGGAAGATAAGCCCACTGGACGAAAAGGAGGCATTGAACCGGATCTCTTTTGTATCTTTAAAGGATCTCCGTTTTGGGTGGAAATTCAACGAAATCAATATTCAGAACAGAAAATGCAGGAGAAGGTTCGTTTATATGAGGAGTTTTTCTTTTCAGATGAGTGGAAAGCATTGCAGTGGCAGCCAGAAGAACGGTCACCTATCTTTCCTTCCGTTATGTTGATTACACCTGTTCGTTATACGGTATTTTCAGAACATATTCGAATCATACAAGTAATAAGTATTGATGAATTGATGGAGAAATACAGAAGTTCAGCTAAACAGCAAAGAGATGCAAAACCAATAAAGTCAGCATCATCTGGTGGGATTAAAATCAACCTGACGTAATGACGACCAACATAAAAAAACTGCCTCAACACAAGGAATGAGGCAGTTTTTCTAATTTCACACTCGTTGAAATGTGAACGTCATAGCAAGTATATAATACCAAATTTATGTAAAATTTTCTATATTTTTTATGAGGAATATAAAAAGAAAATGACTATTTAAACCCTTTTTTCAGGATTTCGGCCCTTTAAGTACGCACTATTAACCATACCCTAACTTTATTTTATATTGGGTGTTGAAATAGGAGGAAAATACATTTATTGTTAAATAGGTTGACGAATTAACACTTTTGGTAAACGGGTGGGAGAGATAGTGCAGGAGGATAAGGGTGTTCTAAAACAAACTTTATTGATAGAAATAGAAAAGGCCAAGGAGACTATGATTCAAGTGGCACGAGAAGAAGGTATAACCAGTGAAAGTACACTTCAAATCAGTCAGTCCATTGATCAATTATTAAATAGATTACATAAGGTAAGCTTAACAAAGTAAGTATTCGCTTCTTTATAAATAAAAAACAATCGCTTTCTCTCCGCATTGGCCTAGCGTGAGAAAGCGATTGTTTTGTAGTAAGTGGTGATTAACTTACTAATCGACTTGTAAATTATAAATAATTTGGATAATAAAGTAAATGTATTTTTGTACTTTTACTTCCATATAAAAAAGTATAAAGAAAGTATTGAGCGAGAGTTTGCGTCCTAGCTAATACTTTCTTTTTATTAAAACCGATATATCGTAAGTTTTATATTTAATTTATGAAATTCTATCTGTAATTTTACTAAATACAATCGGTTTTGTACTCAACATTGGTGGTAAATGCAATTTAAACTGTGATAATTTCCCTTCTACGTCCATCTCATAGGCAATTAATACATTCATTTCTGTATGAGAAAAATTCCACTTTGTTGTGTACACGTTGTAATGGTGATGTTTCATCTCTATATTAACTGATTCCCACTTTAAATATAACGTATCGTTTTGTTTATACACTTCGATTTTCCCATATGCAGGATGCTCAAATATTCCTGTATACTCTTTTACTGCATGTGTAAGGGTTGTCCCTTTTACTTGTGGAAGAGGCTTATCTAATTCTTTCATCATTTCTTTAAATTTAGCTGTATCTTCTATAGCTCTTTTATGCCAGTCAATTGCATCTAGCCCTAGAAGCTCATCATAAATTTGATTCGCAAGGTAAGATGGTAATAACGTTGTTCCAGTGTTTGTTAATATAACAAGTCCGATATTTTCCTCTGGTATAAAAGATACGAGTGCTGAAAAACCATCAATATTCCCACCATGGTGGATTACTTTATGACCCCGATATGCACTAATAAACCAGCCAAGTCCATAGCAATTTAGTGTTGTTTCTGATGTAGATAAAAGTGGTTCATCTGGAATTGGAATATGCGGTTGATACATCTGCTGTAACATATCTGGTGTAATAAGCTCATGTTGGTCCATTTTTCCTTGATTTAAATGAAATAGGATCCATTTAGCCATATCTTCTATATTTGAGTTTATGCATCCCGCAGCGCCAACTGTATCGATGTTACGAAATGGGACTTTGACTATATCCTCGTTCTTTTCAATGTATGGAAGTGCGTGATCATCTGCTTCTTGTGAAGTGGTAACCGAGAAGTTTGTATCTTCCATATGAAGAGGTTGTAGAATATGTTCGGTTACATATTGTTCCCATGTTTGATTAGTGATTTCTTCTACCATATGGCTGATGGTTGCATACATTAAATTATTATATAAAAAGCTTGTACGAAATGGTGCATCTAGCTCCAAATATTGAATTTTTTCCGCAATATCTTTTCGTGTTAATGAAGATCCATACCATAGCAGTTCATGACGACTAACACCAGAACGATGAGAGGCCAAATCACGAGATGTAGTTTGTGAGCTTACTAGAGGATCATGGAGTGAAAAAGTAGGAATATAACTTTGAACAGGTTTATCCCAATTAAATTTTTGTTGCTGGGCAAGTAAACTTAGGGAAAGCGTCCCAAAAGCTTTTGTAGATGAACCAATTGCAAATAGCGTATTTGGTGTAACAGTTTTTTTATTTTCAATGTCACGGTATCCAAATCCCTCAGAAAGAATAATTTCTCCATCTTTTATGATTGCGACTGCTGCCCCTGGCACATTTAGATCTTTCATCATTTCCTTTGTATAACCACGTAGGTGATCTATAAGAGAGGATTTTATTTTTTGCATAAGACTTTGTCTCCTTTACCATTTTTTTCTACAAGTAGGTTATTTCGAGATAAAGAAGAGAAACACCTTGTTGTTAACAAAGATGTCATATTTTTAGTTTCTCACTAGAGGGTATTCTCAACATAGAAAAAAATCTCCGAACATAAAAGAACAGAGATTACTACAGAGTGATCGTTCTTAGATAATGCAAAGGAAAACTGACCCTTTGTTAGTAAGGTTAAATACATCGCAACATTCTCCAGACTTTAAAGCTGTGAATTTCCTCACAGCTATTAAAGCAATTATTTGTTATCTTACCAACTTAACACATAATCTTTTAATAAGGGGGTGAGCCTATGTGAAAGGATTTAATACAAAATATTTCAACAGGATGTGTATATGGAGAACCGGCTAGTATAGAGGACATAGAAGTGCTAGAAAAGCTATTTAGTATTCAGATTCCAAAAGAATTAAGAAGTTTGTTGTATGAAACAAATGGTGTAAATGATAGTTATGGTTACTCATTAATTTGGTCTATAGAGAAAATTATAAGAGAAAATTTAAATTTAGGAGAAAGATTGGAGGACATATACCTTCCTTTTAACAATTTGTTATTTTTCTCAGATGCTAGGAATGGTGATATGTTTGGATATTCAATATCAGATAGATCTATAAAACAAAATGATATTTATCTTTGGAATCATGGGAACAATGAACAAACCCAGATTGCGCCTTCTTTGAATGATTTTGTAGAAGATTGGATAAGTGGAAAATTAAGCATTTAAATAGTTCTTTATTTTATTCCCTGTATCTTTGTTATCTGAACTGGAAATTAAGATATATGTTTATGTGAAAAGTTTAGATTACATTTATGTTGGATATGACTAGAGATGTCACCTTCTTAGGGTTGACTAGTGACAGGCAGGCATGGACCAATGACTTTCTATTTTCAAAATAGAGGGTCATTCCCTTTAAATAGGGAGAGGAATAAGTAAAGGCACGCTTATTGTACCCTTTCATATGTCAAAAAAATCCTCGGTCTTTTTGCTTGGATCAAGTGATCTTAATGCCTTCATAATCTTTTTTATTGTAGCTCCAGATGGAACATAACTTGAATCAGTGTATATTTTACTAATTGTGTTTCTATTTAAACCCGTCATTTGGGCTAATTTTGTTATGTTATAACCTTCCTTATCTAAAAATCTACCTAACTTACTTCTTTTAGCCACTACAATAACCTCCTTTTTATAAAGGATGGACACATTTTCTTTAAACTATTCATCTATGCAAAAAAAAATAAGCATTGCTCAATAAAAGAAGCATTACTTTTTAACAATTAACATATAGTAAAGTACAAAGCAAATTAGTTTTATATAAAAGAGAATAATGTCGATACTTTTGTCATAAACATATAGCATGAATACAGTTAAGACCGCCTTATACACTGATACATATTGGGCGGTCTTTGTTATCGATATTCTTTACAATTGAACTTCACACAAAAAACCTTTTCCCTCTAGGCAGAGGAAAAAGGTTTTTTTGTGTGAATATGAGATAACGAGATGCCACCATGTTAGCAAATCATTTTTCAAAAAAGGTTTTTAACCACTTATAAAGGCTTTTCTTTTGTTGTTGTGCTTTTTTTAACGCTCGAATTTCGCGAGCCATTGAAATTAATTGACGTTCACGTTCCTCAAATTTTGCATCGACATAGCTTTGAATCTCTTTCATTTGTATCTCAAGTGGTTCTGACCTAAGGGTTTGCTTTTCAGTTGAAATGTTTGGTGGAGTGTCTGGTATTTGTACTAAGTTGAATTTTTTTGCAACGGTTATAACGGCTTTTTCTAAGGTCATTTCGGGATAAGCATAAATTCTTTTTAGTTCATGAAAGATGGTAACGTCGTCATTTGTATAAGCTAATCTACCGTGTTTTTTAGTAAATTGCACACCAATTTTGGCAAAATGGAAGTTGTATTTTCGTATAGTTGATATGGGCAAACCAAGTATATCGGCTAATTCTTCGGTGGTATATGCTGCTTCTGCGGTTATGACTCTCAACATATGATCACCTCCTCTTATCAAGAGAACTATTCTAGGTATATACATAAAAACCTTCAAATAATAAGAGGACCATATTTGGTATTTTGTCATTTTGCCGTTAATGTACCAAGGAACAGTTTTATCTGCAGGTAAGATAGTGCGTTCACCTATTTAATTCATGAAATAAATAGGTGACACACTTCCTCCTTGCAATGGTTTCTCTTGCTTTAGCTTCTTTTTGTAACCACTTTTTCATCTTCGTTCACATTTTTTCAATTCATGTTTTACCGTTAATAATCGACAGCCTAGTATTCTCATAGCCATGGGATAATCCAAGTCCACGTGCTCAATATTAGGGTTCTCTTTTTCACCTTAAGTCAAGATGTTCTCCCTCTACACCAGTCTACTCTTACTTTATTTACTTTTGATATTCATAGACAACAGGAACTTGATCCATTTTAACGGTTTTGGCCACGATATAACGACGGTATCCATCTTTTAAGATCTTTGACCCTTTTTCAATTGTTAATGGCTCATCTAGGCGTCCTGTACGCTTCACAAAATCGATCACCTTTTGCGTTTTTTCAGGGTTTGGGCGTGTTTTTAAGAACTCTTCAGGAACGATAATATCATCAAAGTTCAATAGATCCTGAGTTCCCTTCGGTTGGTTGGATAGTGTTGTCTTTTTTTCCTCGGCCTTTTTCTCTTCTGTAGGCGCTTGTTGTACTTCTGGCTGAATAGGCTTTACTTCTTTCTTCTCTTCTTTTGCTACAGGTTGAGAAACAGGTGCTTGTGCTTCTTCCTGTTTTTTAGATTCCGTGTTCGTTTGGGCTTCAGAAGGCGCAGATGCCTCTTGTTTAGGTTCTTTTTTCGCATCTGACTCATTCTTCTCTTTATCATTTTTACTTGGGAGAACCGTAATTTGAAAACAAATCACCCCTACTTCACCAGGGCATTCATCAATGGGAATGTCTAACGTTGGTTCCCCTTGAATTAAGATTTTTTCATGCATGATGCTTTTCTTCGTGAGGCCTGTTTTATTAAAGGCTTTCTTCGCAACAAACACCGTATACGAAATAAAGGTGCTTTTCTTTAATCCTTTAGGCGCAGATGGTGACCCTTTTTCACGCATATCAAAGGCAACGTAGCGATCATATTCCCGTAGTGGGCCTGTGGCTGATCCGGTTAACGTAATTTTATGTGGCATAATGTTCTCCTCCTGCGTAGATTAGTAGTTATTGTTTATTTAGAACACGGTTCTAAATAAACACAATCTATTAAAACATCAGCTTCTAAGGAATTTCTACTTTTTTTGATTAGGAAGCTGTGTCTTTTAGCTTATTGTGTTGACGCAAACATTCTTGTTCCTCTGGTGTTAAAGCTTGTCCTAGGTCTTGTTTTACCTGAGCTATCTCCAACAAGCTATACGTGGAGCTGTGCTCCTCCAGCAAGTTCTCTTCTTCTGGTGTTAACTCTTGTCCTAAGTCTTGCTTCAACTGAATCATTTCAAGCTGTTGCTCCAGAGAAACCTCTGCTTTTTGTGTACCCTCTTCTTGTTGCTTCTGTTCAGCTTTTAACCAATCTGGAACTAGTTCCTTACGGATAATATGTTTAGGTTTAGCTAATGTTGCTGTTTCGCTTTCGTTATGTATAACTTCTTGTTGGTTTGCGTATACTGGTGAATAATCCTGTTTTTTAGGGTCTACCAATTCATAGAATTGATTTTTCGCAATTTGATAGATTAATCGACACATATTCCCTAGGGATAAAGGGTTACCTTGTTGATTGGCTTCATGTACATATTTATCTAATCCCACAATGGATGTATACGCAATTTCATGCACTTGCTCTTTTTTTATCTCAATCTCTGTATCTCGTTTCACAGCTTTTGCAGCATTTTGAATACGAGCATAAAAGTCTTGTAGTTGATGCCCATACTTACCTGCATAGACTTGATTGACTTTCTTAGGCACACCTTTGATATAGGTGAAGGACTGTGAAACAGACATTAAATGATTATTTATATGATTTACAGGTAAATCAAGGTTAATAAAGGCATCAGGTGATTTATCGGTCTCTAAGCCTGTTATATCAACGTTTTCGGCCATTTCTTGATTCGTCACAGGAGTTGTCATAGGAGTTGTCATTTCTTCTTTTTGGACATTTTGAACCCCTGTCATGTCATGCGCAAAAAAGATCTCATCACAAATTTTGTCAAAGTTTTTATGACTTTTAAGGATAAATACATAGCTGTCAGGATGAGCACCGTTTGTGTCTTCTTTAATGTAACGAGAGACAATAATAAACGGCGTCATTTTTAACGAACGTACAAAACGAGAAACAGTGCTTTTGGAAACATTAAATTTTTTCATGAGCGTTTCAGAACGGATCGCTTGAATGCCCGTAGCCACTAGGTTATAGATGACGTGATCGAGCATTTCCATTCTCTTTTTAGGAAATTCTTTATGTATAGCTGATTGTTGTTGTTTAAAGTGGGTACGAAGAGTGTCTAAAAACTCTTCTTTCTTTTTCCGAAGTGTGGACTTGTTGGTCCATAGCCATTTGAACCGTCCATTAAAGGTATCTACATCTTTTAAATAGCAGGTCAAGATTTTTGTCATTTGTTCATCGTCTCCTTTAAGGAACACAAAAAAGACACTGTTTCCCTGGAAAAAGGAAAACAATGCCTTGATTTTAATGAACTAAGCCCTTGAAATAGATGTTAATTTCATATAAAATAAAAACATAAGTTTTATCTTATAGAAAAACTAACTCTATTAACAAGAGACTTCGACAAGTGTTTTCCCTACCGTCATTAGGGGGAACGGTTTAAGAGTGCGGTCAACACTTCTTAAACAGTTGAAGTCTTTTTTCTATTCCGGTCATTTTTGTTAGTTTTATTATAGCGTTAACTCGTCTCAAAATTCAATAAAAATTATAATATCTCTTAAAACAATTATTTTTAACTACATATCTACGTAGAGATGAATCTATTACAGCATAGAGTACTTAATTAGAAAATGAAATGTTTAAGACAAGGTTTGTTCAAAGGTAATAGATTCATTACTCTCTCTCTCTATGTTAATGCGAAAAGATTAGTTTGGGTAGGGTGATTTTTTCTCACCCTGCCTAAAAAAGAAAGATATATAAGTTTTTATCTATTAGAAATAATATTGTTTATTCCCCTCAGTTTTTCTCATCCCCTTCTACATCCATTTTTTTAATAAAAATAAGTTCATGACTGTAACGTTTCTCATCCCTTTTCTTGGTATTAAAGTTAAATTTCCATTTTATATTACATTCAAAAGTATCCTACTAGGCATACAACGTGGATTTTAGAGATTTAAGTATCTCTAAACATTAAATAATTAGGGTTTAAAGATCATTTAGTAAGACAAATAATCTTTAAAATCGCTTGTATAAAAAAAACAAGTTGAACTAAAGTTCAACTTAAGAGAGAGAGCGTATATCGCCGGACGACATATGAATGCTGATTATTATTTTAAGTTCGACTTATGTTGCACTTATAGTTTAATTTTGTATCGCAGGGCGACATATGAATAACTAGTTATTATTTTAAGTTCGACTTATGTTGCACTTGTAGTTTAATTTTGTATCGCAGGGCGACATATGAGTAACTAACTACTATTTTAATCTCAACTTATATCTTATTTAGGGAAAAATACTATGTCGGTGGGCGATACAGTTTTGATTGAACTATTACTTTAGCTCAAGATCACGTTAATAGTAATTAATTATTAAAGAGACGCTGGAACCAACTTTTTTTTCTCTCTTGTTTTTCTTCAATAGTCTTTTTATAAAACTCAGTAATTTGTTTATCACGTTTTTCAAGTGAAACAGCAATATATTCTTTTTGCTCCCTCATCATATCCTGTAATTCTAACATCATATTTTTTAGCTCAGCATTCTCATTTTTTAGTGTAGTAAATTCATTACCATATTGTTTAATTATAGCTTGTAACTGGTCATTCTCCTTTATGTCGGGTGGCGACACAGGGGTCTTAGGGATATCCTCGAGGACAGTTTTTACAGCTTCTTCTAATGTAATGCCAGGTGATTTACTCAGGGATTGAATATTTGTTAAAACAATTATGTCGCGTTCCAAAAAGGCCCTTTGATCATGCTCATTACGTATAAATTTATAATTATGCTTTTCCATCAAAGTAGCGTACTTGCGTACCGTAGTAACTGCTATGTCTAATCTTTTAGCAACTTCATTTGTCCAATATGCTTTTTCAGATCTTGTTGTGTCGTTTTCCATAGCGACACCCTCCTTTTATATGTAGAATTCTATATGGTAAAGTGAAGTCCTTTGTAGACCAATTTTCTTTAGAAAAAATGGTTTGCTAACTAATAAGTTACTGGGAATTAGAGATTTTTAGTAGTTATAATATTTTAAGGCTACATCATTTTTATAAAAGGTACTTTACCAAATTCCTTTTATTGATAGTAATAGGATTTCACAGTATATCTATGTAGCATTAATTGAGAAACTTATATTGATTAGAATAACATGTTTTCCCCCTATTCTAATTCTACATCAATCTGTATTGTACCTGGTAATAGAGAGCATGTCGATGGGCAACACAACCCCGTAATCCTCAATTTAAATGTCGCCCTGCATCATGTCCGGGTAGTAAAGAGTATGTCGATGGGCAACACAACCTCGTAATCCTCAATTTAAATGTCGCCCTGCATCATGTCCGGGTAGTAAAGAGTATGTCGATGGGCAACACAACCTCGTAATCCTCAATTTAAATGTCGCCCTGCATCATGTCCGGGTAGTAAAGAGTATGTCGATGGGCAACACAACCTCGTAATCCTCAATTTAAATGTCGCCCTGCATCATGTCCGGGTAGTAAAGAGTATGTCGATGGGCAACACAACCTCGTAATCCTCAATTTAAATGTCGCCCTGCATCATGTCCGGGTAATAAAGAGTATGTCGATGGGCAACACAACCTCGTAATCCTCAATTTAAATGTCGCCCTGCATCATGTCCGGGTAGTAAAGAGTATGTCGACGGGCAACACAACCCCGTAATCCTCAATTTAAATGTCGCCCTGCATCATGTCCGGGTAGTAAAGAGTATGTCGACGGGCAACACAACCCCGTAATCCTCAATTTAAATGTCGCCCTGCATCATGTCCGGGTAATAAAGAGTATGTCGATGGGCAACACAACCCCGTAATCCTCAATTTAAATGTCGCCCTGCATTATGTCCGGGTAATAAAGAATATGTCGACGGGCAACACAATCTCGTAATCCCCAATTTAAATGTCGCCCTGCATTATGTCCCGGTAATAAAGAGTATGTTGACGGGCAACACAATCTCGTAAACTGTTTTTTCATTACATTGATACAGATTCTACTAGAGAGAGCAGGTTGTATAGCTAGAATTGGGATATTTTTATTATTAATGAAAATATCCATGGGAATATTCTAAGAAAAATAGGATGTAAATATAGGGAAAATGTATCTTTTTATTGAGAGGAAAATGTAGTTAATAAGAATATTATGTATTTTAATTACAATAAATAGAATTTATACAGGAAATATTTAATTGGATTAAATGTAAAATAAAGTAATTATGTTCTATTTGAAAGAGGTTAGAACTTTGATAGGATTAAGGAAACGAATGTTCTATAAAAAATTAATTAGTTAAATGAATTGGAAGTGTAGAGATGTTTAAAACAATTATTTGTGATTTTGATGGCACTATTGTAGATTCTGGTCAAGTTGTGTTTGATCTATTTAATGAGTTTGCTGATAAGTATCACTACAAAAAAATTCCTCAAAGTGAAAGCGATCGAATTAGGGCGTTAACTGTAAAAGAGCGTTTTAAAGAATATGAGGTGCCCTTATTAAAGGTTCCTATGCTTACTATGGATGTTGTTAAACGATATAAAAAATCAATTCCAACATTAGAAGTAAATCAAGAAATGAAGAAGGTACTTAAAGACTTAAAAGAATTTGGAATCAAACTTGTTATAATTTCAGCTAATTCCAAAGAAAATATCGAAAAATTTCTTAAATTGAACGACATGGAGTATTTTGATGAAATTATTCAATCAAGTCGCTTTTTTGGAAGGCATACAACAATGAATAATTACATGAAAAAACATCACGTAGCAAAAGATGAAATTATCCTTATTGCGGATGAGCATCGTGATATTGTTGCTGCGAGAAAAAGTGAAATTCCGATAATATCTGTTACTTGGGGGTACGATTTAGAGGAGCTTTTATCTAAAAGTAATCCTGATTTCTTAGTTAGAAGTCCACTAGAGATCATGGATATCATTCGGAATGATACTAAATGATTGCTCTCTTTTTAATTAGTGCAATATTTGCGATTATTAGTTATCGTTATGACCCTAAATCACTTTCTATACGGTGGGGTGTTCTTGTACTAGTTTGTGCTGCACTTGCAGGACTCTCTAGAGCCACTATAGAGTCTTTCCTCCCTACATTAGATAAATTTAATATGGATTTTCCTTTATTAGATTCATCTTTATATTACCTAAGAATTTTAACGGGCTTTATTTCTATTTATTTTTTTCCTTACACATTACTCATGTGGGCTATTACTTATAGCGACAAGTTCACGAAAAGAGCTATTCAAATCTGTATGTATCTTTTGCCTATCCCGATTATCTTTATGGTGAAAACAACTGTGTATTACCCTGATATTATACCGGATTTTCGCTCTATGTTATATTGGGCAGTTCCTTATATTATCGCTGCCTGTTTGATCCATATATATGCTTGGTATACAGAAAGTGATGTCAATAAGAAAAAGCAACGCATTACTACAATTTCTATTTCATTTCCTGTCATGTTATCAGCTTTAATTTTAAATTATATTGTAAGAGCAGTAGACAATCATCATCAATATTGGCGTTATATGATTGTTTTTCTGGTATTAGCTTTTTTTATTTTTTTATGGAAAGCATTGAAAAAAGGTGCTGGATCTCTTAATGGAATTAAGCTGCGGTACGAGAGAGAGGCTCATAAAAAGACCAGAGAAGCAATAAACAAAGGAACACAGTTGTTAAACCATGCTATAAAGAATCAAATTTATAAAATAAATTCAAGCTTACAAACTATAAACGTAGATGAACTTAACCCTTCTTCTCAAAATTCAATTGAAATTATTAACCGTAGCTCTAGACACTTGACAGAGATCATTGAGCGTATACACAACAAAACACAGGAGATAGAGATTATAAAAAGTCAAAATGACTTAAATAAGTTAGTAGATGAAAGCCTAGAAGATTTAAAATTGGATTTATACAAGAAAAATATAAAGGTTGAAAAACTCTATTCATCAGAGGAAAACACTGTATATTGTGATCGTACGCAGACCTACGAAGTGTTTATAAATATATTGAAAAACTCAATTGAAGCAATTGACGATGGGGGAGAAATAAAGGTAACTATTTCACCTAAGAATAGTAAAAATATAATGGTTTGCTTTTCGGATAATGGAATGGGTATTCCATCAGAGAATTTGAAATATGTTACTGATCCTTTTTTTAGTACTAAGAAAAAAGGTGACTTAAATTATGGATTGGGATTAAATCATTGCTTTGAAGTAATGTTTAACACTGGTGGAGACTTGAAAGTTGAAAGTAAGGTTGATGAAGGAACCACAATCAAATTAACTTTTCCAATACATTTAAAAAAGGGTGATGTTTATGAAAAATCCAATTCGAGTAGTACTAATTGAAGACGATCCAGATTGGCTTAACATAATGGAAAACCTAATTGGTAGGGAAGAAGATATGATTTTAGTAGGCTGTGCTCAAACGCAAGAGGAAGGTATAACTCTTTCCCATGCTTTAAACAATATAGACATTTTCCTTGTAGATATTAATTTGTCAGGAGTTAATCTTGATGGAATATACACGGCTCTAGAATTAAAGCGTGAAAAGACATCGAAGATTATTATGTTAACGTCTATGTCAGAGGAAGACATTATTCAGAAGGCATTTATGGCCGGAGCATCAGATTATATATTGAAAAAGGATGTACATCGTATACCAGAAATCATTCGTTCTAATTACAATAAAGAACCTAGTCCAGTCGAAGCTGTATTAAAAGAATTTCGTCGTTTAAAATCTGAGGAGCAGCTTAAAGATTTAACAAATGCAGAAAGAGAAGTTTTTGAATATATTGAAAAAGGATACTCGCGTAAAAAGATCAAGCTAGAGACACACAAATCAGACAATACATTGAAAACACATTTCAAAAACATCTTCAAAAAATTGTCGGTCTCTAATACAAAAGATCTTCTGAAAAAAGTAAAAACTGGTGGTTTAAAGTGACTTTAAAAGTCACTTTTTTTGTTTCCACAAAGGGTGACATTTCATCACCCTTTGCCCAAATAAGGGTGAAAAAATATCACCCTATTTTCAAAATAGGGTGATGAAAAATCACAGTATGCAAGCTTTCAGGAGTTGTATATCCTATATTTAGGAGTTATTTTTCATGGATTCTAAAAGGTCTGTAAAAAGGTTTCTTTCTTTTATGCTCATTTGTTCAAATGCTTTTATCACGGGAGAAAGATTAGACAATATAGGTACTATATCCGTTGTAAGTAAGGCCAAAATGACTTTAATTTCTGATGGGGACAAGTCATTTAAGATATTAAATAGTTGTTCTTTGTTTGGATTATCTGTCTTAAATTCTTTTGAAATATCCTCTGGAAGCACGTCATAGATGGTAACTCCTAATGCCTTACAAATCCTTATTAACGTTTTAATATCAGAAGTTGAATGACCGTTTTCGATCTTGCTTATCGTACCTTGTGAAGTACTAGAAAGCTCAGCTAATGTAGTAGTTGACATAAATATAGACTTTCTGAAGCTTTTAATATTATTTCCAAGTTCAAGGTTAAATTGATCCATAAATTCATCCACCAATTGCAAAATTTTTAAGTTAATTATATCAGAAATAACAAAAGGTTGTTTTTGGTAAAAAATATTAAAATTAGAATAAAAATTATTGACTAAAATATTCTGTATAGAATATAATGTGTTCAAGGAGGTGCTAGAAATAAATACCATACGAGAAAAGAGGTTATCTAAGAAATGGAGTCAAACCTATCTAGCTCAGTTATCAGGAGTCTCTCAACCCACTATTTCTCAAATCGAAAATGGGACTCGTCAATATCCAACGTTTGAAAATATGAAGAAGATCGCAGAGGCATTGGATCTTAGATTAGAAAATATTTTCTTACCAGGTCATAAGGATATGAACTAAGTTTTAGAATACTTAACGAGGGGCGATGAACATGGAAGCACAAAAGCGACTAGCATTCTATGATATATCAGACGCACGAGCGAAAAGTGCTAAAACCTTTGATGGAAAGTTATATACGTTAAAAGGGGGAGTAGCTGTAGAAAAAGGAACGGGCGATATCAAACGTGTAGCTGATATTTATTATGAAGTACGCTCAGTAATGGATCAGGCACATACTATCGTCGCCAGGCGAAGAAAGAAAGACGAGGAATTGAAGGAAGTTTTACAAAAGACCTGCTAGTTCTTAGATGCAGCATACAAGCGATTTTGAAACGTGCCGAGAGCACAAGTAAGGGAACTTTGACAATTTCATATGGCGTGCCTCCCCTAAACCGATCACAAGGGGATCAAGGTATACGATAACGATAAGGTTCGATGAGTGCGTCCTAAAACTCATCGGTGATCTAGCAACAAAACAATGACGGTGTATCCAGGATCTGTGAGGAGTGGTGGCGTGAGGGTGACGCCGAAGAAGCGACAACACTCCAAACAGTAGATACATGAGGTTCTTCGTACATGCCGAAAACGTTGTGCATTATTGGGCTTAGTGAAAACTATGCATGCCAATATAGGGTTTGCCCTTCCAGCCAGAAACGGGTATATATTTCCTTTTAGTACTTGAAATGACAGAGTGGATGCCAACATGCACGATAGACTGTGTATACTTCTCGGTAGGTTTCAGAATCGCTTGTTATGTCTGAATATTAAGAATAAAGGAGAGTGAATGATGAATCGTAAACAAAAAATTGTGGCAGCAGCCGTAGGGATTATCGTTGCATTAGGTATTGGAACGGCAGCGATCTCTTCTCAGAATTCAAGTCCAGTACAAGGAAATGGTCAACTAGAAGAATTACATCCTCTAGAAATGAAAAAGTTCATGAAAGAAGATGGTACAGGGTTTATTATGTATTCTTTTGATGATGATACACGGAATGTGTATATGCATGAGGTGAAAAAAGCTTTAAAGGAAAATGATGTAGATGCAAAGGAAATCTATAGTGGTGATCCAAAGTATGATTGGAAAAAAAGTCGGACCTACTATGGCATTGATCAAAGTACTGATAGTCTAGCTATTTATAAAGATGGAGAATTAAAGCAACAGATTAAGCTTGATGAGTATGATCCATCTGAATTAGAGAGTGAATTACCTCATTTCATTGAAACATCAAAAGAACTCTACTTTGAAGAATAAATGTTTTCCCTTGGAAGGTGGTGATAAGATGACTGTTTCGCAAAAAGATGTAAAGAAGTCAAAGGATCTGGTCGAGAAGTTATTGAAAGTCAATGACCAAAAATACAACGATTGGCTTCATCAACAACATCAACAGTTCATTGAAGAAAATCAAGATTTAATTCTTCAAGCTTTGAGTGCTTTTACAGGCCAAGGAGAAGAGGAGGAGAAAAGCGAACCAAAGGAAAATGAACAAGTTTCTGTAAAGCCAACAAGTATTCCAGCAATGCAAAATTAACAAATAAGAGGAGTGAAAGACATGTTAGATTTATTGAATAGCGTAGATGTGACGCAGTTAACCTCTCATTTAACACTGGGAGCCGCAGATGGGATGACAGGGCTAATTGAAAGTGGAAAATCGATTATCAAATGGATGCAACGAATCGCCATGGTAGCCGCAGCACTTGCGTTTTGTGTAGGAGGCTACCATTTAATTTTGGGAGGCGAACGAGGTCGTCATAAATGTATCGCGTGGTTTGTAGGAGGAGCAATTGGTTTGATTGTTGTCATGGGAGCGTACCAGTTAGCCGAAGGGGTTAACACAAATGTTCATTTCGGTGGTTAAGAAAAGCTATACACGAGGGTTGTATAGCTTTTTTCTATGCCCATTTTTAGAAGGAAGGAATGGAAAATATGCTATCTGTCCTATTTATGCAAAATCAGATTGACCAATTGAAGGCATTTCATAAAATGCCGGTTGGAGAAGCATGCGAAGTCACATCACAGATTGAAAAAGAGTACCAAGAGCAACGGAAAAAAACTAAGGTTGATTTTGTTGTCCTCGACAACGATGGCGTAGAGTTTTATCGTGGAGCCTTATCTTTTGGATCAGGTGCTGCTTCTCATGTGGTGGATCATATCTGTAAGACATTAACAGGTGTAAAAATGAACGATCAACAAGAAGCGCGAAAGCGAATTTTTCTGGAAAGACTGAACGAACAGGTACCGGACCATCTGAGGCATTCAGGTGGTCTTTCTACTTCCAGAGAACATCTCCTAACGAACGTTTCATCATCTAATCATCAGCGAAAATGGATATATGGAGGAGGAGTTCTTGCCCTTCTCATCCTTTCAGCTACATGTTTTTCAACAGTGGCTACTTCTCACAATCGAGCTGAAACTATCCAAGATTTACAAAAACAAGTCAAATTCGAGCAACAAATAACTAGTGTTTATGAGGAGGCTCTTTTAGGAGAGCAGAAAGGGGCTTTAAAAAAGCTTTCATCTATTCCAAAGAAAAACCTAACGAAAGAACAAAAAAACGTCTATACGAGCCTTCTCATTAGTCAAAAAAATTATAAGGAAGCTGTAAAGCTTCAAGACCATCATCCACAAACTGTAGAAAATATGATTGCCCAAAAAGAAGATATAGACACTTTAAAAGCATTTGAGCAATTGTTCCCTACCCCTAATGGGGCATTTGATTTGGCTTATCAAGAACAACGGTGGGAAGAGATGGTGAAGCAACCGGGAGTGGAAATGACCGATAAAAGGTATGAAATGAAGGCTTACGGGTATTTGAAGCTCGATAAAGTGAAGGAGGCAAAAGAAGAGGCAGCTCACATTCAGAATCAAGACTTGAATCAAAAAATTGTTGCGTATGAAAAAGCCAAAAAAGAATTAGAATCAACGAAAAAACAGATGGAGGAGGAAGATAAGAAAGATCACAAAGACGAGGAGAAAATTAAATCTCTAGCCGACCAACAAAAGAAACAAGAAGATACCATGAAAAATATATAAGGAAAAGAGGAGGCAGCTAGGATGAGAAAATACATGGGTTTCACGGTATCTTTTTTATTGGGAGTGATTATATATATATAGCCATCAAGCATCCAGACATCGTACGTGGAGTTGCAACTCCTTTATCATTTGGAGGATGAATTAATTCCAGTTTAAAGAAAGGATGAAAAGAATGTTCAATCAGAGCACAACAAAGAATCAGCGACACTCTTTTGTGGTGGGTGTCGAATATGGACATGAGGATCTCTTTTTAGAATTAGAGTTGGGAACGTTCCATACGACTCCTCTTCATGCCCAACGGATTGCGAACAGTGTAAACAGTATTATTCTTCTGAAAGATCACATGGTAGTTATTTTCAAAAATGCTGATTCAATCACGATTAATGATGATTTTCTCAAACACGCATATAAGTTTAGAGTATGTATAAAGCCTAAGTTACCGCCTCTAGAATTATCAGTACTTACTCATCAAGAGAGAGAGGAGTTTATCCGAAATCAAGCGTATATCGTGACTGAAGAGGATATGAAAGAGGTCAGTTGGGACATCAAGACAGCTTTTCATTACCTTCAACAAGAGTATGAGGCTAGAGATCAATCGCATTTTTTGTTTACACCTAGCTCATCGTATGTGATTCCACTGTCAACTCATGTGCAACAGGAGGTACAGCATGCAACCTACTAAATCTATCAAATATATCATAGCTGAGAAACAAGTGCTTATTCCTTTAAGTGCTTGTTTTTTTGTGCTTATTTTTCTGATTTTAAACTTTTTATTCAATACGCTGCGAAGTCTTATTCAAACCACATTTAGTGATGTGTTTGATCCGCAGCCGTTTCATTTGTCTCTCTCGTTTTTATGGCAAATGAACACCCATCAGTATGCAGCCATTTACTGCATGATGGTACTCATCTCCTGCTTATTGACAGCCAAATTAACGTATGATGTACGTTCTAATTTTAAAGATTTAAATCAAAACCAAAAAGGATCGGGACGCTTTACAACACGTCGAGAGCTTCAAAAACAATATCGAAAAGTACCCGAGAAAACGGAACATTATCCAGGCGGAGGTGGTGTACCAATCTCTCGTATCAAAACGCGCAATCTTATTTATAACTGGCACGACTATCAAAAGTTAAAAGGGATGGATAAATTGGTCAAAGCACATCAACTATTTACGAGCCGTAGTCATTTATTAATTGATGATACACCGGTAAATAATCTCATTATTGGGATTACACGATCAGGAAAAGGAGAAACCTTTGTCATTCCAGCCATTGATGTGTATTCAAGAGCTGAAAAACAGCCGTCACTAATCCTCAATGATCCTAAAGCTGAGCTGCTCGCAGCATCCAAAGAAACGCTTGAAAAAAGGGGTTATCACATTGAGGTGTTGAACTTGTTAAATCCCTTAGAATCCATGAGCTATAACTTGTTGGAAATGATTAAAGAAACGTATAAAGACGGAGATTATTCAACTGCCCAGGCACTTTGTAACACACTATCCTACACGCTTTACTACAATCCAAATGCGAAAGATCCCTTTTGGCAACAATGTGCGATGAGTCTATGTAATGCCATGATTTTAGCCGTAACAGATAAGTGCATTAAGGAAAAAACAGAAGAAAAGATTACAATGTACACCGTAGCGAACATGTTGTCAGAGCTAGGATCGAAAGAAGTCGTGATTGATAAAAAAGGAAATACACAAAATGCTTTAGATATGTACTTTGATGAGTTACCAACAAATAGCGTCGCGAAAATGCAATATGCGACATCGAACTTCTCGAAAGGCACTACACGAGGCGGGATCTTTACCCAAACAATGAATGGATTGTCTATTTTTACGTTTGACGAAATTGCGAAAATGACGGCTAAAAATAGTGTGGATTTAAAGCGCGTAGGCTTTGGGAAAACCCTGAAAGGAAAAGCTATGCCTCTTACGCGTCTAGAGGTTACCTTTCCCGATGGGAAAGTGGAAAGTATTAAGACGGATGCCAAAGGCTTATTTGAACTCAATTTTACAAGTGAGATTAAGCCAAAAGAAAATGAGATCCGTATTGCTGAAAAGGTGAACGACCAGATTGTCACCGATCATAAAAATGAAACGGTTGTGTCGGTCTATAACATAGACCGAAAAAAAGGAACGGCCTCTTTTTGTGTAGAGAAGCAACATCCGGACATCCACGTAAGTGAAGTGACGTATTTTACAAAGCCAATTGCGATCTTTATGGTTACACCTGACTATGATTCTAGTAATCATGTGATTGCCTCTATTTTCGTACGTCAACTGTATTATGTATTAGCCAAAAATGCATCACTGGCTAAAGGAAACAAGTGTCATCGTGAAGTGGTGTTTTTGCTGGATGAATTTGGGGTGCGCCCATACGGGCATATAGAGAATCTCCTTAGACAAGAGATGGGAGTCTGTGCTTAACCCAGTTACCACCTTGCTTACCTACAAGGGGAAACCCGGAGGGGACCAGAGCATGCAAGGAAAGCCCTAAGTTACCAAAATGACCTAGGTACGACTGAGTGGCAAGGTAAAAAATGTTGTGAACAAGGATGAAGGCTAAACTGCTTCAACCATAGTCCAAAGTGGAGTATCGTCGCCCGAAGTGAAGGGTCATTGAAACGCTTCGCAGTCAAAGAATGGAAATGTTGCCGAAGTTTCCATTGAACATACGTAATACGTATGGCAGACCAACGACTGACTAACTTGAATAACAAGTAACGGACGAAAGTGGCATCCGACATCATAACGAGTCTAGTCTCTATATGTACTAAATGGGGATTACCTAACCTGGAGCGCCTCGTAAGGAGGCTATTGAGGATGATACCAAGTGTAAAAAGCAAGGTATGTGGCTCATGAAAATCCAATATGGTAACGGAGTTCTCGTAGTAGTCAGAGCGAGGGAAAGCCTCGTACAAGGCGAAGGAGAACAGTCTTTTCGACTAATATTAAATTGGGAAGGGGCGTGAGGCTCTTGCGAAGCCCAAAAATCGTATTAGAAAATCTAGCATCTCACAGTAACAAAGCAGGATATAAATACAAGAAGTTATATCGAAATCTGTATAATCCATTATTTTTCCTTGATGCCTATCAAAACATATACGCCAGCGAAGGAAACATGACTGCTGGAACAGATGGAAAGACCATTGACGGAATGTCTACAAAAAGAATCTCAGGGTTAGTCGATAAATTACGAGATTTTTCTTATCAGCCACAACCAGTAAGAAGAGTTTATATTCCAAAGAAAAATGGAAAAAAGCGTCCATTAGGCATACCTTCAGTAGAAGATAAATTAGTTCAAGAGGTCATCAAAAACCTATTAGAATCCATCTATGAACCAACTTTTAGTAAGTTCTCTCATGGCTTTCGCCCTGAAAAGAGCTGCCATACAGCTCTGATTCAGGTTAAAGGCACATTTACGGGGAGCAGATGGTTCATCGAAGGTGATATTGAAGGCTTTTTTGACAATATTAATCATCATATTCTTATCAATATCCTAAGGAAGAGGGTTGATGATGAACAATTTATTTCGCTTATATGGAAGTTTCTTAGAGCTGGTTACTTGGAAGATTGGAAGTTCCATAAGACGTTTAGTGGTACACCACAAGGTGGTATTCTTAGCCCTCTATTAGCAAATATCTATCTAAATGAATTAGACAACTTTATGAGTAGGTATAAGTCAACTTTTGATGTAGGGAAGGCTAAAAAGACAAACCCAGCCTATTCTAGAATAAATCATCAGATAAAAAAGGCTAGGAAAGAATTATGGGAAGCTAAGGGGAAAGATGAAATACAGGAAAAAGAGTTAGCTATTACATTGCGAAAGTTATTAGCTGAAAGAGAACGCATTCCTCAAAGGTATCCAATGGATGAAAACTACAAACGAATTCAATATGTGAGATACGCAGATGACTTTCTAATAGGAGTCATCGGGAGTAAGGAAGATGCGTACAGAGCAAAAAAAGACATCGCTAATTTCTTGAAATCTGAACTTAAGCTAACGTTATCTGAAGAGAAAACACTTATAACAAATACGAGGCATAAGGCTCGATTTTTAGGTTATGACGTTAAAGTTGGGCGAGATTTTCACTCTAAACGACGAAGTGATGGAATAAAAACAAGAGCATTTTCGTTAAAGTGCGAACTATATATGCCTACTGATCTTGTTTATAGTCGCTTATTTAAAAAAGGGGCAATAAAGGTCAACCAAAAGACAGGAAAATGGAAACCAATGCATCGTCCAGAATTAATTAAATTGGTTCCTCTTGAGATTTTAAGGAACTATAACGCCCAAATACGTGGAACCTATCAATATTATCAACTGGCAGTGAATGTGTGCCACTTAAATAGTTATAAGTATCTCCTTGAATATTCTATGTATAAAACCTTAGCAAATAAGTACCGTACGACCTTAAGTAAAGCTAAACGAAAATTTATGGTGAACGGAATATTCCAAGTCAGTTATATGACAAAGTCCGGTAAGAAAACGGAAGTGCTTTATGATAAGGGATTTCGTAGGAATAAAGCTCCTATAACTAAAAAGGATATAGAAAAACTTCCTTCGGAAGTATCATACCAATCCCGAACATCGCTTATTCAAAGGTTGATGGCTAATCAATGTGAATGGTGTAAGGCTGAAGAAGGTTCAATGGAAGTTCATCATGTTCGAAAGTTAAAGAACCTTAAAGGGAAAAAGAAATGGGAAAGACAGATGATAGCAAGGAACCGTAAAACAATGATACTTTGTCGAAAGTGTCATCGTGACCTGCATAACGGGAAGCTAGACTGAAGAGACGGAGAGCCGTATACCTTGAGAGGGGTACGTACGGTTCGGGGGGGAGTTCTCGGAAACCTAAGACCGAGAGGTCTTAAGGCGCCGGGTTCTTACCCTACAATATGCCGGCGATTGAAGGAATGGCAAACATTATCACGGTTTGTTTAGGAAGAAATATACGCTTTAATTTAGTGATTCAAGCCTATCCGCAGCTCAAAAATAAATATGGTGAAGATGCAGCCACGATTGAAGGGAACTGCGGAAACACCATTTATATTTTAACGAATAACTATGAAACCGCGCAAGAGATTTCAAAGAAGTTAGGAGATGGGACTATCAATTCTACGTCTCGAAGTGGAAAGACCTTATCAACGGATAAAAATAAGACGGAGGGTGTGGATGCCAAGCCATTATTAACGCCCAATGAGCTGATGGAACTGAAAGAAGGCGAAAGCGTGGTCGTGCGTGTTGTAAAGCGTCAAGACCAATCACGTCGACGTATCAAGGCCCATCCAATTCATAACACAGGAAAAACGGCTCTTAAATATCGATGGGAATATCTTGGAGACGATTTTAACACGGATCGCTCGCTGTTAGACATTGACATTGAATCCTTGCATAAGGAAGTGAATCCAAGAGAGTTAGTCATTGAAAACTTCTTCTCCTTCCAAAAACAAGCCAAACAAGAGCCAGAACCAGTGAAAGGAGAGGAGTTACAAGAAGAAGCATCTGTAGGAGAAAAGGATCAACCTTTTGCTGATGTGAATCGTGAGAACTGGAAAAACCAAACGGTTGAAGCATTCTTTTCATTGGATGAAGGGGTATGGACGTACATGCAAACCACAGTGGCCCCTTCCTTAGATATTCCACTTGATGTCTTTAAACAACAATCTATGGGTGCTTTTTACGACGCGTTTATGGGATCAGCTTATACGGATCAGCTGGATGGACAAGATTATCAGCTCATTGAAGAAACGATCAATAAGATCTTAATAAAGTGTGAACAAGACAGAGAACATGCCAAAAACTAACGTATATTAAAGGAGGAGAAACAGAATGAGAGCTATTTCAAAAGAATTAGAACAGATGTTAGAGGCATATTCGCCTCTTGTACAGGAAGGAAGACAGATCGCCATTGGGTTGTTAGATGGAACGGTCCATCTTGAAAAAGGAAGAAAGGGAGAAGCACCAATTCAAATTCGTGTTTCTCTTCTCGATCAGCGATTAAACATGACAGTAGATGCCTTATTTCAAGGGTTGTAAGGGTGTAGAAAGGGGGCAAGAGGATGAAAGATGAAGAGATTCTGAAAAAGCTACATGAATTTGCTGATTACCTTGATAAAGGGAATATTGCTTCGTATCTATTGAGAAAAATAGGGTGGGGCATTATACAAGTACTATCCTTTCTTGTTGATAGTTTAGAAGGAATTACAGACAATGTATTAGGCATTAAGCTCTTTTTTAATTCACCTGCGATTCAAGATTTCATTAAAGAGATCCAGCCGTTTCTCTATATCTTATGGGCATTTTCCTTCCTGTATATCGGTTATATGTTAATCATCCATAAAAAAGTCAATCGAGAACAAATCATGATTAACATTTTTATTTCAATGGCTGTGTTGCTTTTATTAAACACAGGTATGGTAAAAGCTGATAAGTTTACCGATCAAGCCATTGATGCTGTGGATTTAGATGGTGATAGTACTGTCAGTGAAAAGATTATTAAGCAAAACATAACCGATGTGGCTCAATTTGATGTGAATGAGTGGAAAACACCTAATCTGAAAGAACCTAATAAAGTGCCGCAAAATCGTATTGATCTAATTGACATTACGGAAAAGATTGATGGTGACTTTAAAGTCAATGAAAAAGATAAACTTTCAGAGGAAGGAACGAAGATACTCACACATAAAGCAGCCATTACCCCTGACGGAAAAGAAGGGCTCGTAGAGCTTAAAAATGGCTGGTTTGATTTCTTTCCAGAGCTTTACTATCGTTGGCACTGGAATTTTTGGACGATTGCCATTTCTCTTTTTGTCACAGGGATGACGATGTTATTTACATCTATTAAGCTAGCGAAACTTTGTTACGAGTTAGGGTTTAATGCGATTTTAGCACAATTGGTCGCTCCTGCGGATGTAGGAGATGGACAAAAGTTAAAAACTGTTCTACAAAACATATTGAATACGTTCCTGGTGATTATTATGATTTTCATTTCGATGAAGGTCTATCTGATAGGGATGACTTATATAGCTGAACACACAGAAGGTGTCACAACGCTTATTCTTCAGATTGCCTTTAGTATTGCAGTTGTAGATGGACCGGTCATGTGTGAGCGTCTTTTCGGGATTGATGCGGGGCTCAAAAGTGGTTGGGGAGCTGTCGCAGGCGGTCTTGCGATGATGAAAGGAATGGAAAGCACCATGAATGGTGCGAAAGGAACGTTCAAAAATGCAACAGATCTTGCAAAAGGTATTGGAGGTTTTGGAAAAGGTGCAGCTGGCGGTGCTCTTCAAGCTGCCGCAGGTCTTGGAGGGCTTAGTAAAGGGTTAGTAGGAAGTAAAGGGAATAATGGACAACAGCCAAGTCTACACGAAGAAATGAAAAAAGCTGGAGTTGGAGGAGGAAATGGAAAAGGAAACGATGCTGCTAAAGGACAACAGGGAAGGGATAAGAAACAAGGAGCTGCACCAGGCAAAGAAGCCGGTCAGCAAGAAGGTGGACAAAAAGGGAATGTTAACTATGTCCAAGGAAAAGGAGAGCAACAAGGAAATACAGCCATCGCAGGAAACGGAGGAGCTTCTCTTCACGAGGAAATGGCGGCTTCTGGTTACGATGATAACAGCGCAAGTGAAGGAACATCATCTAGTGTAGAAAACGGAGGAGCTTCTCTTCACGAGGAAATGGCGACTTCTGGTTACGATGATAACAGCGCAAGTGAAGGAACATCATCTAATGTAGAAAACGGAGGAGCTTCTCTTCACGAGGAAATGGCGGCTTCTGGTTACGATGATAACAGCGCAAGTGAAGGAACATCATCTAGTGTAGAAAACGGAGGAGCTTCTCTTCACGAGGAAATGGCGACTTCTGGTTACGATGATAACAGCGCAAGTGAAGGAACATCATCTAATGTAGAAAACGGAGGAACTTCCCTTCACGAGGAAATGGCGGCTTCTGGTTACGATGATAACAGCGCAAGTGAAGGAACATCATCTAGTGTAGAAAACGGAGGAACTTCCCTTCACGAGAAAATGGCGGCTTTTAGTTATGATGACAACAGTACAAGTCAAAGTGGATTTTCGGTAGAGAATACAGGTGCGCCTCTTCACGATGAGATTCAAACATCAGGCTACAGTGGCAGCACAAGTCAAGGTGGATCTTCAGTAGAAAATACAAGTACGCCTCTTCACGATGAGATTCAAACATCAGGCTACAGTGGTAGCACAAGTCAAAGTGGATCTTCAGTAGAAAATACAGGTGCGCCTCTTCATGATGAGATTCAAACATTAGGCTACAGTGGCAGCACAAGTCAAGGTGGATCTTCAGTAGAGAATACAGGTGCGCCTCTTCACGATGAGATTCAAACATCAGGCTACAGTGGCAGCACAAGTCAAAGTGGATCTTCGGTAGAGAATACAAGTGCGCCTCTTCACGATGAGATTCAAGCATCAGGCTACAGTGGCAGCACAAGTGAAGGCAGTTCTTCTATAGGAAGTGTAAGTACACCTATTCAAGAGGAGATCCAAACTTCCGGTTATAGTGGCAGCACAAGCGAAAGCAACTCTTCTATAGGAGGTACAAAGGTTCCTTCATCAATAAATGAACCTTCTATTACGATGCCTAGAGTCATGGATCAAGCCCAAAGGCAAGTGGCAGCTACTCAAGAACCTCGTCAGGAAAAAGAAACGGTCAAGCAAGATCCGGTTCTTACTTCCACAAATGATATTCCAATGCCACATCAAAATCGGACAGAAACACGGAATATCGCCCATGTTGTGCGTGATAATGTCAAAGGGAAAATAGAAAACGTCAAGAACCGAATTGAAAGCTCACCAACGCTTCATAAGACAAAGCGCTCGTATCAAATCGGGCGTAATACGGGGCAAGACTTACGTAAATTTGTGTCTAAGAAACAGAAGAAATCAGAAGAGAAGTAACCAACGTTACTTCTCTTTTTTATGGAAAGGAGATTCCTAGATGGCAAACTATACAATCCCAAAAGAAATTTCAACGGAATTGAAGATTAATAAATCGCTTTATTTATTTGATTTGCTGTTTATCATCGGTTTATTGCTTTTTACAATGATGTTACGCTATTTTATTCATCCGATGCTCCATATTCCGTTTTACGTGTTTATGAGCCTATTTGGTTTAGTAATGATTCTTCGACCGTTAACCAATCCGCAAAAAAGAATGTATGAAATCTTATTACTCACGATGGTGCGCAAGAAAAGTACCTACTGTGCCATTGATCGGGATCATGAATAAAGGAGGCTTACCACATGGCAATATTTGATGAAAAGGAGATCCAAAAACAAGCAGCACGCTCTTCCAAAAAGCTTTTTCCTTTTAGTCGTGAAGGTTCAAAAGGAGAAATAAAAAAGAAGAAGGAAAAACCGCCAGAAATTAAAAAGAGTGTAACGGATATCATTCCCATTATCGATCAAACCAAGAATGGCCTGTTTGAACTGAAAGAAGGAGGCTATTTTGATATCTGGCAAATTCAAAGCACCGATGTCAATTCATTAAATGAGGAAGACGCGAATCGTCATATTTATATGTTAGCCAAAGGCTATCAAGGGGATGAGAAGTCGCTCAAGGTGGTGTCCTTGAATTTACCTGTATCCACTCAAAAACAACAACAGTTTTTACAGAAGAAAATCCACCAATCAGAGGATGCCTTGTTCTTACGGTTTCTGCAGAAAAAACTAAAGGAACTGCAATATTTAGAGTGGGGACGTACCAATCGTGAATACTTCCTCTTTCTCTATGGGGATAAGGAAACGGATGTCATCGCCCGTCACGCTCAATTCATGCGTGATGTTCAATCCGTTTTGCCTTTATCAACGGTGTCACAAGAAAAGAAAATTGATTTGCTTTACAAACTCTATAATCAAAATGCCAAGCTCGGCAATAAACAATAGGGAAGGAGAATACGTAATGAATAAAAAAACAGAGGGCTTCACTCATATGCTGAAGCAAGTAGGAGGAACGAAACTAGTGATAGAGGTCGAAAAGGGAAACGTGAATCCTTTTCACCTTGTTCATGAACCCATAGAGAAACGATAAAATCAAGAAGAGAGGATGAAACCGAGATGATGTCTATTCCATTTCGTAAAAAAGAGAAAACGCCTGAACAAGAAAAACAAAAGAAAGGCTACAATCCACGCTTAATTGCTCAAATTCAGCCACAAGGAGGCGTGAGCTTCAAAGAAAATGTGACGCGCAATGGTGACGGTTATACCACATGCGTTCATGTATACGGCTACCCAACCAACGTGAATAACTTCTGGTTAGCCCCGATTATGAATATGCCGAATGCGATTACGACACTTGATGTGATCAGTGACAACCGTAAAGAAGTCGTGGCAGCCATTAGTAAAAACATGAGTGAACAAAACGCTCGTCATATTAATGCAAAAGAAAACATTGATCGAATGGATGCCCAGGAACAATATTTAGACATGAAAGACTTGTACCGACATGTGGTGAATGGCGAAGTCATTAAACGTGTTCATCTTCGCATTTACCTTGCAGCTAAAACGATTCCTGACTTGGAACAACACGTGAAAGAAGTCATTCATCACCTTGAAACCCATAACTTCCGAGGCTCCATTTTCTTAAATGAACAAGAGTATGAATGGGAGTCGATGGTCACGCCTTTTCATATTCAAAAAAAATACCCCAATAAACGAAAAGGAAAGGAAATCCCCGCACTTGCGTTAGCTGGAGGGTTTCCTTTTCATTTTATGAAGCTAGATGATCCTTACGGGACATATCAAGGCACAACTGGAACAGGCGGCAGCGTCATTTTTGATTTGTTTCATAAAGATGAACAGCGAAAAAGTTACAATGCGGTCATGATTGGGCGCATGGGGGCTGGGAAATCGACCTTCCTCAAAAAAGTCACGATGGATAACGCAATCAAAGGCTATAAGATCCGTGGACTAGACATCGTTGGAGAGTTTAAAGATCTTGTGCAGCAACTGGGAGGAAAGCAAGTTTCCCTTGATGGATCGGAAGGGCAAATTAATCCCCTACAAGTCTATAAAACGGATGAAAAAGAGACGTTAAGCTTTACGCATCACTTGTCTAAACTGACCATTTTCTACCGTTTTATTGCGCCCGAAGCAACAGATGCTGAACTCAAAGAATATGAAAATCTTCTGCGAAAGTTTTATATTAAAAGGGAATTATGGGATGAAGAAAAAGGCGATGATAACACTATTACAAGTCTTCGTCCCGAAGAATATCCCACGTTTAGTGATTTTTTAGCGTATATTCGCCAAGAACTCTATGCGGATCGTGAAAAGAAAGTACATCACGCCCATTTAGGAGAAGGACGCAAGAATCGATTAGAGCTAATGGAGTTGCATATTACGAATTTAGTAGAAACCTACGCCAAATTATTTGATGGGATTTCCACTATTGATAACTTTTCAGAAGAACAAATTGTCTTCTTTTCGTTGCGTCACTTATCAAGCTTGAAAAGTGAAATCTTTCAAGCACAGTTGTTTAATGTAATGAACATGTTGTGGGATAACATGCTTCAACAAGGAGCACCTCAAATGGAAGCTTACGGGCGAGGCGAACTTGCCTTTGAAGATGCCATTCGTTACCTCATTGTGATTGACGAGTCTCATCATATCATCAACACAAGAAAGGGGAATGAAGATGCCCTACAGTTTCTAGGGAAATTCAGCCGAGAAGCGCGTAAGTACTTTGGAGGATTAATCTTTGCGAGTCACTCAATCCGTGACTTTGTGCCAGAGGGTTCGGATCAAACAGCCGTCGAGGAAATCAAAAAACTATTTGAATTTACGCAGTACAAATTTATTATGCAACAAGACCGAAACAGCATTGAAACGATTCAACGCGTTTTTGGAACGGGGATCACATCCAGTGAACTTGAGGAGATCCCGAAGCTTGCCACAGGGGATGTTATCTTATCCATTGATGCCGTAAAAAACATTCCTTTTCATATCGAAGTGGATGAAGAAGAGAAAGCTCTATACGGAGGAGGTGCGTAAGTCTTGCATGTCGTTTTGCATCTCATTCCTAAAAAATATTTGATTGGAGGCGCGTTGATCCTGTTAGGATTATCGGGCCTCTTACTCATGGGAACCTTTGTCGCCATAACAGGTGGATTTGAAAGCCAGAATGAACAAGGAGAAGTAACAGAAATTGAAGGCGGAGGCATTGGGGCAGGAACAGCGAATGTCTCACCAGAAGTCATGAGGTATCAACCTTTACTTGAAAAATACGCGCAAAAACATGGGCTAGATGCTTCGTATGTGCCAATTATGATGGCACTGATGATGCAAGAAAGTGGCGGACGCGGAAGCGATCCGATGCAAAGTTCGGAATCCTATTGTGACGGTAAGGTTGGCTGTATTAAGAACCCGGAATTATCGATTGATAAAGGGGTTTTACACTTCAAAAGTGTACTAGAAAAAGCGAAGTATGATTTGAAATTATGTCTACAGAGTTATAATTTTGGCGGTGGATTTATCAATTATGTCATGAAAAATGGAGGAAAGTACACCCCAGAGTTAGCGATTTCCTTTTCGCAAATGCAATATCAACGAGTTAAACATACCGGAAATTATCACTGTGTACGTCCTGAAATGATACCCTATGGGGCATGTTATGGCGACGCCTTGTACGTTTCTGCGGTCTTAAAATATTACACAGGAACAATTGCAGCTGATGGGAAGCCTACAACTCCTTCGAGTGGTGGAAGTGGAAGTAAATCCGGTGTGAAAGTCATTGAAGCAGGTGAAACCCTCATAGGAAAAACACGTTATGTTTTCGGTGGAGGGCGCTCTCAATCTGATATTAACGCAGGACGTTTTGATTGTTCAAGTTTTGTGAGATGGGCGTTTGAACAGGTAGGTGTGAATGTCGGTCCACTGTCTGGTGTCACAACCGATACCCTTAAAACGCAAGGGCAAGCGATCAATCCAAAAGACATGAAGCCTGGTGATGTGGTGTTCTTTGATACGTATAAGATAGACGGCCATGTGGGCATTTACGTGGGCGATAATAAGTTCTTAGGTTGCCAAGGAAAAACGGGCGTAGCTATTGCGAGTATGGAAAAAGGTACCTACTTTGGTGACAAATTTAACGGACGTGTAAAACGATTTTAAAGGAGAATGTAGGATGAAAAACAAAGCTGGTGTCATATTATTTGGAGCGCTTGCCGTTGCGATTGCAGGCGTGACCATTTGGAATATCTACCTCAATCAGAATATCTCTCAAGCGACAGCTTCGAAACAACTTCAAGTCACTAATGACACATTAAAACAGGAAAATAATGAATTGAAAAAGCAATTGAATGAGGTGCTTCCTTCTGCGCAAGAACAACAAAAGCGAGCGTATTTAGATACCGTCAAACAGTTTATTGATGTGTCCTATCATCGTGAAAAAGAAGGATTTGAGGAGCGAAAAAAGATTGCTAAAGCCATTATGGACAAAGAACTTTATGCGCAATTTTATCCAACAGAAACATTTGATTATGGCAATACGTATAACTCCAATCCAAGTGACCTTCATCTTTATGTTCAACAGTTTGATGGGGGGCAAGATGAGGTGAAAGTGATCGCAGAGTTTACGAATCATTTGGTTATCAAAGAGGAAAATGTAGACGATCAAACGCATGACATCATTCAGGTTTTATTGCGAAAAGAAGAAAAGAAATGGATCGTTTATAGTATCGAAGAATTAAAAACAGAAATCTTGAAATGAGGTGAACACATTGACAATTAAAAAGAAGCTAGACGATTACCGGTTTAATTTACGGAGAAAACAGTCATGGAAATACACAGCCATTTTAGCCTTTTTCTTTCTTGGCTTTTTGTCTCTCTTAACGTCAAAATTTTATATCCATACGGACGACAGGCTCTATCATACGAAAACGTTTGAGCCGATTTCGACGGCAGGAACGGGAAACATTACGCTTGAAGAACGTGTGTATTATCCAACAGCTCATGCATTAGATATGGTAGTGAAAATCGATCAAGGAGAGGACGAAAACCTCTCCTTTTCTGCGATGGAAAAAGCAAACCCAAACGTGAAATTACCTGTGAAAGTCGTTTATGAAGATGAAGGATATTACGTAGTAAGAGTAAATAATTTATCGCCTCACTGGGAAGCACTTGCCTTTGATTTGTATCAAGAAGAGGAAGAGAATGAAACGGTGAACGTGGAGGATATGACGAGCCACTATTCAACAGATACAGCTGAAAAAGAAGACAGTCAATCATTCCTTACAACCCTTTATTCCGATCAGACAAAGACAAAACAAGGGAAAGGAAAGAGCCTTCAACAGAAGCAAGACTATTCCCTTTTAGTCAATCAATTGGAGAAAAAAACAGTGAAAAAGAAAATGCAAAACTATGAAAAAGCGATCGCTCTGGAAGCGAAACAAAAACGTCAAATCCAACAAGAAATGAACGAGTTACAACGTGATATGAAGTACCAAGTTGATGAGGAGAAAGCCGATACAGAATCAAAAATCGCGATGAAAAAAGAAGCAATTCAATCGAGTGATGAAAGCATTCAGCTCTATGAAGATGAGCAAAAAAGTTTGCAAGAAAAGCTGAAAAAGTTGAACGAAAAAGAACAGGATTTGGTCATGAAGTGAAAAAACGAAGGGGGACTCAAAAGGGACTAGGGTCAATAAATGGGATTAAAAGGTAAAAATTCGACCTGAAAAAACAGGGTTTAAGGGTGAAAAGGGGACTCAAAAGGGACGTGAAGAGCTTTTTCTTGATATCACGGTTTCGCTAGGCTTTGCCTAGCCTATCACCCTATGTGATAGCAGAAACCCCTTATGCTCTTCTCTCATCTTTAGTGGGGAACCACAATCTACAGGAAAGGAACGAATGTTATGGATATCTTTTTACGAAATATTGATCCAATTGCCGTTAAAAAAATCGATGAAATGGCAAAAGAAAAAAAGATTTCTCGTCAGGAATTATTAAAAGGTCAGGTAGAAACATTTGCTCTTCTTCAACTGCAACAAGATCATGAAGCAGCGTTAGAACATCTTATTGATAAAAATATAAAGATGATGGAGAAATGTGCAATTGCTATGGAAACGATGAATGGATTTATTCAAGAAATGATGGAGGAGGATGAAGAAGAATGAAACAAAGACGTAAAATTTCTTTTGATGTAGAAACAGATCACTATCTTATTGATTACATGAACGAACATCATATCCGATATCTTGGTGATGCGATTGCTCGTATCTGTCGAGAACATCAAACACTGAAAGATGAAACACAAGAAACACAAAAACAGATTGTATCCATTCCATCTGTAGAGGAGATGGTGGAAGTCATCTCTGAAAAAATAAGTCAACTAATGGAAACGGAGCGCCTCTTTCTACGAAACGAATGGTTTTGTATGGAAGAAAGTATGAAACGATCCATGGTGGAAGTCTTTGAACAAGTGGAAGAAAAACAAGCTGCTAAACGAGGAGAATTGGTCGCAGCTTTTTTAGAAAGGTATAACAAATGACGGTCTCTTCTGTGACACCAGGAGTCGTACTAAAAACAAAATTTGCGACCTCTAATCTAAAAGCGTATCAAGAGTACGTCGATTATGTGGATCGTGAAGATGCCAAAAAAGAATATGGTGCACACGAAAAACTGTTTACTCTTTATCAAGATTACTTATCTAATCCTGATAAAACTTCTTCTTTATTTACGGATCAATCTGACGGATTGAATGAAGAAGAGAAAAAGAATCTGAAACAAGTATTTGAAACCGCACAAGCAAATAACAGCATCATGTGGCAAGATGTCATCACCTTTCATAATCCTTGGCTGGAAGAGCAAGGATTATATGATTCTCGTCGTCATACAGTCGATGAAAAAAAGGTCATGGATATCACAAGGCAAGCCGTGAATGACATGCTTAAAAGGGAAAAGTTAAATGGGTCAGCTGTTTGGTCAGCTGCCATACATTACAACACCAACAACATTCATATTCATATTGCGACAGTGGAACCTCGCCCTACAAGAGAACGAGGCATGAGAAAGCAAAGCAGCTTAGATGCCATGAAGGCAAAAGTCGTCAATCAAATGACGAATCGCCGAGAAAATCAGATAAAAATCAATGAGTTGATTCGTAAAGATATGGTGGATCACAAGAAAAAAGATTCGTCTCTTGCATGGCGGAACCGAGAATTAAAACCGTTGTTTTTACTAGTCTACAATTATCTACCAAAAGACAAAAGGCAATGGCAGTATAGCTATAACACGCTCAAGCCATTAAAGCCTTATATCGATACATTGAGTGAGAAGTATATCCAAAAATATCACCCAAAAGAATATCAGCAACTAATGAAAACCTTAGATGGGGAAGTGAACGAATTAAAGAAGGCATATGGAGAAGGGAAGGTAAATCAATACCGGTATAAAAATTACAAGCAGAATAAAATCGATGAATTGTATAAGCGAATGGGTAATGCTTTTTTACAGGAAATGAAAACCTATGATAAAAAACAGCAGCGTGCTCAACATCTTATCGAACATGCAAAATCACCGAAACGTTCTAAAGGGTTTCAGCAGCATGTGTCGATGCACGCTTCCTTAAAGAGAATGGAACGAGCTTTTAAAAGTGAATATGAAAGCTGGAAAAACCAACAGCATTATGAACGAATGCAACGTGAATCACAACGTAATGGGCAACAACATTATGAGGATGAAAGGAGTTATTAACGTGGCAAAACAACGTATGAAACTATCGTTAACAGAAGAAGCCAAAGACTATATTCAAACGTATATGGAAGAGCATGATATTGGGTTTACAGGTGATGCCATCTCTCAAATTTGCCAGGAACACAAGGAACGAAAAGCGCAAGAATGGTCATTAAAGTATATTACCGAAGTTGTGAGTCATAATCTGCATGATGTATTAAAAGAAGAGCTTAAGAAGATTCGTCTTGGCACAAACGCTACGGATAAAAATACGCAGATTTTAATTGAATATATGAATGGTTTGTTTGCTTTCCACGGTTTTAAAGGGCTTATTACTACTGGAATGCGAGAAATGGATAGTACAAAAATTGCACGAGAGACGGTAGAGGAGCGCATTGCTCATCAGCGACAAAAACGAATTGATTGGGAAGAATCAAGAGGGAAATCTACATCCACTCAATGAATAGGTGTAACGAAATAGAAGGAGGAAATGAATATGTTTTTTCAAAAAGATGTGGTGTTGGTATCAATCAAAGCGATTGGTGAAAAGAGTGCGATTGTACAGTATCGTGATCAAGAAGAGGAAGTGATTTTCACAGCAGAAGAAGCGAAGGAGTTTCATCAATATATCAGTCATCTAGGTGATATGTTGGTCCCGATGAATATCAAAACGAAGAAGCTCTTTGTCGAAGTAGATGAACCTTGGGATCAACAAGAATTAGAGGAATTAAAAGAAATCTCGTATCAAAAGGAGAACGAGAACCATGAGTAAAGGATATGTGAAAAAATCAGCTGAAGAGAAGCGAAAAGAAATTGAAGCGCTCACCAAGGACATGGATAAACGCGTCGAACAGCATTTTCATTCACCAGAAGATTTAAAAGAGTATCTCTCTTTCATGGGTAAGTTTCATCAATACTCTTTATCAAACACTCAACTGATTCAGCAACAATTTATGGGCGCACAAGCCGTTGGCTCATTTGCTTTCTGGAAAGAAAAAGGATTTTCCGTCAATAAAGGAGAGAAAGGCATTAAAATTCTTGTCCCAAACAAAACCGTTCCTAAGTTTCAAGATGAAAACGGAAAATGGAAGTCAATTAATAAGGCAACTCCTCAAGAAAAAAAGCTCATACAGGATGGGAAAAAAGAGGTCACACCGAGCCGACTGTACTTTTCAGTCGGACACGTGTTTGAGGTGAGCCAAACGAACGCAAAAGCAAGTGATTTACCTGAGATTTTCCCAAATCGTTGGTTAGAAGGGAATGTGGAGGATTACAAGATACTTTATAAAGGAATGGAAGCCATCGCTGAAAAGAATGGCATTTCCATTATTGCACCAAAAGAAGAACTAGGCAGTGCAAAAGGTGTCTCGTATACCTTAACAAAAGAAGTTGCGCTCAACCCTCGTAATTCTGAAAAGCAAAATGTGAAGAGCCTGTTGCACGAGTTGACGCATGCCAAACTTCATACAAAAGAAACACATTTGAACTATACGGCGGCGGAAAAAGAGTTTCAAGCCGAAATGACAGCTTATGCTGTTTCATCTTACTTTGGAATTGACACCAGTTCATACTCGCTCGATTACCTGTCAAACTGGACGTTTACAGAAAGAAGTGTTTTCGCATGAGACACCTACTAACATGCGCGTCGGTTTAAATGCTTCGATCGCCTTTGATGTATCCGTTCAGCAATTACAAATGCTTTTGTATGGTTCTAGCTTGTATATTATTCCGAACGAAGTTCGCAGTGATCCCCAACAGTTTGTATCCTATATTCGGGAGAATAAGTTGGAGATGTTCGATATGACACCTTCATTACTCCAATTACTCATAGATGGCGGGTTGTTAGAAACAAACGATGGTGTTCATGTTCCAAGCAAGGTACTGGTCGGTGGCGAAGCAATTGTGCCGTCACTGTGGGAACAATTAGTAGAGGTTGACAAGATCCATTTTTATAACGTGTATGGTCCTACAGAATGTACTGTTGATGCGACATGCCATCGTATCAAAAAGGATAGTAAGAGAGTAACGATTGGGCGTCCGTTGCCGAACGTTCAAGCCTATGTATTGGATGGGGATTTGTTACCTGTTCCAGTTGGTGTAACGGGTGAACTTTATATCGGTGGAGCAGGCCTAGCAAGAGGATACTTGAATCGTCCAGAGTTAACGTCCGAACGTTTTATTCCTCATCCATTCAAAGAAGGGGAACGGTTATATCGGACGGGAGATCTCGTGAGGTACCTTCCTGATGGTACCTTGGATTATTTGGGAAGAATCGATAATCAAGTGAAAATTCGAGGATATCGGATTGAGCTTGGGGAAATTGAGGCAACCTTACAGGAGCATCTCTCGGTAAAGGAGGCCGTTGTGATGGTGAGGGAAGATCAGTCGGGAGATAAACGATTGGTAACCTATGTAGTGGGCGAAGGGCGTAAAGAAGAATGGCGCGAGTATCTCAAAGCACAACTGCCAAGCCATATGGTTCCCTCCTACTTTGTCGAGATGGAAGAGCTACCACTGACCATTAATGGAAAGATCGATCGGAAATCTTTGCCTGTACCAGATCGTCAAGGGACAGAAGAAGGCTACGTGGCTCCAAGAAATGAGGGTGAACAAATACTTTCCATGATTTGGGAACGTGTGCTAGGTACAAAACCGATTGGTATTCATGACAATTTTTTTGAAATCGGTGGAGACTCGATCCTCAGCATTCAGATTGTTTCTCGTGCGAAGCAAGCAGGTTTGCAATTAACACCAAAGCAAATGTTTGAACATCAAACGATTGCCGAGTTGACGCAAGTAGTCAAAGAAGAACAGGGTATACAAGCGGAGCAGGGAGTTGTAACTGGAGAACTGATCCTTACACCCATCCAGCAATCGTTTTTTGCACAAGATCATCCCAACCCACATCATTGGAATCAATCTATGTTTTTTAGAACAAAAGAGCGACTGGATATAGTATTACTGGAGAAAGCTGTGCGTACCCTTCTGAGCCATCATGATGCCTTGCGTTTAAGATATGAACGTTTACCGGATGGAGCTTGGAAACAGTGGAACGAAGAGATCGAAGAAATCGAAGAACAATCGACGCTGACAGTGATTTCATTAGACGAAGTGCCACAAGCAGAATGGCATCAAGTGATTCAAGCGGAGATTGACACTGCACAAGCAAGCTTGCACTTACACGCAGGACCGCTAATGAGAATGGTGTATTTGGATGAAGGTGAGAAGAGAGCCGGCCGATTATTCTGGGCGATTCATCATTTAGCAGTGGATGGTGTTTCTTGGCGGATTTTACTAGAGGATCTGCAAACGGGGTATAATCAAGCGAGCCAGGCTCAGAAGATCCAATTACCTACGAAGAGTACATCCTTTAAAGCGTGGTCGGAAAAATTGCATCACTACGCTGAATCTGGGATTGCGCAAGAAGTACGTGATTACTGGGAGCGGCAGTCCGAACAAGAAGTAGCTATGCTACCAGTGGATTCCACCCTCGAAGATCCAGCAAACACAGCAACCGAGGAGATTACCGTGGTGCTGGATGAGAAAGAGACCCGTGCGTTATTGCAAGAGATTTCAAGCACCCATCGTGTCCAAATCAATGAAGTACTATTGGCAGCATTGGTACAGTCTACGTCAGCATGGACAGGTCATCCGGCGCTAACCGTGGATCTGGAGGGTCATGGTCGGGAAGAGATCATCGAAGACGTTGACCTATCGAGAACCGTGGGATGGTTTACAAGTATCTATCCTGTTCACTTGAATATTACAGGTGCCAACACGTCCATCGCAGCATTAAAAGAAGTCAAAGAACAAGTGCGCCAAATTCCTAATAAGGGCGTTGACTATGGGATTTTGCGGTACTTGAATCCAGCGATGCGTGAGCGACTCCAGTCTCAACCCACGCCGTCTATTAGTTTTAACTATCTTGGACAATTTGACCAAATGTTCTCTGACGATGCGATGTTTGCTCCGGAAATCGGATTTACGCGCTTAGATCATGCTCCTGGTTCCAAGCGATCACATTTGATCGATGTGATTGGGATTGTAACCGATGGAAAACTTCATTTCACTTGGGTGTACAATGTTGGACAGTTTGCGAAGTCGACCATTCAAAGTGTTGCAGAGAATATGCTCCATCAACTGAGTGGATTGATTCATTCTTCGGGTGGAGAATCTGCGCTGACCGTTTCGGATTTTGCGATTGCAAATCTCACCCCAGCAGATTTGAATAAAGTACTATTTAAGATGAATCGTGGAAAAAATCATCCGATTACCGACCTGTATCCGCTATCACCTTTGCAGGAAGGAATGCTCTTTCATACGCTGCATGATCAAGAGGATGAACATTCGGCGCCGTATATGGTGCAATTAAGTTTCCTGTTTAGAGGGAAATTGGATATCCTTACTTTCGAGCAGGCGTGGAAATCAGTGATTCAGCGACATGAGATCTTTCGTTCGGCATTTGTGTGGAATGAGATTGAAGAGTCCTTACAAGTAGTGTATGATCATATCCCATTTAAGCTGAATGAAGTGGATTGGCGCGCGCTGTCTGTTGAAGAAAAAGAGGAGAGACGAAAAGCCTTTTTGGCATCGGATCGAAAACAAGCCTTTCTTTTTAATGAAGCGCCATTGATGCGGGTGACTGTCATTCAAGAAGCGGAGGAAGAATATCGGATTGTTTGGACGCATCACCATATTTTGTTGGATGGTTGGAGCTTACCACTGGTCTTTAGCGAATTGCTTACAGTGTACCAGAAGAGGATGAAAGGAGAGGCTGTGGATTTACCAAAGTCACCGCCATACAAGAAATATATTCAATGGCTGAAAGAGCAGGATCAGGAGCAAGCGGAACAATTCTGGAGAGAGAAACTCAGAGGCTTTACAGCGCCAACCCTACTTGGCTTAGAAAGTAAGGAGCAAGAAAAAGGCTTTACCAAGAAGGTTGCTCATTTGTCGGAAGAGCAGACCCAAGCTTTACAAAACTGGGCGAAACGCAATAAGCTCACCTTGAGTACGGTGATTCAAGGCGCGTGGGCGTATCTCATGAGCCGATATAGTGGCGAGAACGACATTGTCTTTGGCGTAACTAGCTCGGGACGCCCCACGGAGATTGTTGATGTCGAGCACATCGTAGGTCCCTTTATTACCACATCACCAACGAGAATCCAGTTGACGGATGACCTGAAAGTAAGGGATTGGTTGCAGAAGATACAAGAGGAAGAGATAGAAAGAAGACAGTATGAATATGCTTCTTTGACAGAAATTCAGGGATGGAGTGAAGTTCCAAGAGGGATTCCGCTGTTCCATAGCTTGTATGTGTTTGAAAACTACCCGGTGAAAGAGGAGTCTTCAGGAGATCTGGAAATTGGTGACTTGGAAGGAGTAGAGCAAACCCACTATCCATTAGGATTGGCTGTTGGTCCAGGAAGTCAGTTGTCGTTAAAGCTGATGTATGATCGTAGCAAGTTTAATGGATTAACCATTGAACGGATGCTGGGTCATTTACGCCAGGCGTTAAAGCAAATGATCGAGAATGTTGATCAAACCCTGTCGGATCTGGTGTATGTTACGGAAACAGAACAGAAGCAACTACTAGAAGAATGGAATGATAATGCTATAGCGTATCCACGTGAGAGTGTGATCCATAAACTGTTTGAAGATCAAGTGGATCGTACACCTGACACGGTGGCGGTGGTGGATGAAAATCAGCAGTTAACGTATCGAGAGCTGAATGAGAAAGCAAACCAATTGGCCCGTTATCTCCAGAAATGTGGGATTGGGACCGAGTCATTGGTCGGGCTCTGCTTCGAGCGTTCAGTTGAGATGATTGTCGGTCTCATGGGGATCTGGAAAGCTGGGGCAGCCTATGTTCCATTGGATCCATCGTATCCAGAAAGTCGCCTACGATATATTCTGGAGGACACAGGTGTCCAAGTATTGGTTACGAACGAAGCATTAGAAGGTTGGATACCTAAAGAAGTCGAAGCAGTTTGTTTGGATCGGGATCAAGCGATGATCTCTCGAGAAAGCACCTTTTCACCAATATGTGAAGTGACAGGAGAAAACTTGGCGTATGTTATCTATACTTCGGGTTCGACCGGGAATCCAAAGGGGGCTTTGGTGCAGCATCATTCTGTACTAAATCTATCGTATGGTTTACAGAAAGAAGTGTTTTCGCATGAGACACCTACTAACATGCGCGTCGGTTTAAATGCTTCGATCGCCTTTGATGTATCCGTTCAGCAATTACAAATGCTTTTGTATGGTTCTAGCTTGTATATTATTCCGAACGAAGTTCGCAGTGATCCCCAACAGTTTGTATCCTATATTCGGGAGAATAAGTTGGAGATGTTCGATATGACACCTTCATTACTCCAATTACTCATAGATGGCGGGTTGTTAGAAACAAACGATGGTGTTCATGTTCCAAGCAAGGTACTAGTCGGTGGCGAAGCAATTGTGCCGTCACTGTGGGAACAATTAGTAGAGGTTGACAAGATCCATTTTTATAACGTGTATGGTCCTACAGAATGTACTGTTGATGCGACATGCCATCGTATCAAAAAAGATAGTAAGAGAGTAACCATTGGGCGTCCGTTGCCGAACGTTCAAGCCTATGTATTGGATGGGAATTTGTTACCTGTTCCAGTTGGTGTAACGGGTGAACTTTATATCGGTGGAGCAGGCCTAGCAAGAGGATACTTGAATCGCCCAGAGTTAACGTCCGAACGTTTTATTTCTCATCCATTCAAAGAAGGGGAACGGTTATATCGGACGGGAGATCTCGTGAGGTACCTTCCTGATGGTACCTTGGATTATCTGGGAAGAATCGATAATCAAGTGAAAATTCGAGGCTTCCGGATGGAGCTTGGAGAGATTGAAGCGAATTTAGAAAGTCATCCATCGGTGAAAGAGGCAGTAGTCTTGATAAGAGAGGACCAACCAGGAGATCAGAGATTGGTTGCCTATGTGGTGGGTGAAGGAAGTATATATGAATGGCGTGAGCATCTCAAGAGACAAGTACCGAATTATATGGTTCCTGCACACTTTATTGAGATAGACGCGATTCCGCTTACAAAAAATGGGAAGGTTGACCGAAAGGCACTGAACAGCTTAACGATTCAAAGAGAAAGTACCTTTTCTACACCAATCATCCCAAGGGATGAAATCGAGTATCAGCTGATTAGAATCTGGCAGGATTTGCTACAAATAGAAGATGTCCATGTAAACGATGATTTCTTCGATAGGGGGGGGCACTCTCTCCTTGTAATCAAATTGCTTTCAAAGGTCAGAGAGAAATTTGGAAAAGAGATTAAGGTGTCCGCACTGATTGAGAACCTAACAGTGGAAGGGATCGCTTGTCTCATCCGTGACAATCATGATATGGCAAAATCGTTATCGGTTCTGGTTCCACTACAAGAGTCAGAGAAAAGGCCTTTCTTCTGTGTTCATCCGTTTATGGGTAATGTATTCTGTTACATTCAGCTAGCAAGGTTACTCAAGGATCACTGCTCATTTTATGGTCTACAGAATCCTCTCGTAGAGAAAGAAGGAATGGACGGGTTGACTTTGTCGGAAGTAGTTCAACTCTATATCGAGGAAATTAAGCACGCTCAGCCAAAGGGGCCGTATCGTCTGGGAGGATGGTCTCTGGGCGGTGCCATCGCCTATGAAATCGCAACTATGCTACGGAACCAGGGAGAAGAAGTTGAGATGTTGGTACTCATGGATACCAAGGTGCCTTTAGAAGAGGATCACAAGACAAAGGAGGATATGCTTTCTTATATATTGGAGCATTTCATCCATTTAGACCTAGTGGAGCAGGGAGAAGAACTCTTTCATCAACAGGACATGCTTGTTGATCAGTTGATCGTGGAAGGAGTGCTCCCGCCCGATGCGGATCTTACGAGTCTAAAGCAGATTATCAATGCTCACAGGAAGTGTCTAAATTTAATGACAAAACATGTTTTAACACCATATTTTGGAGATGTCATCTACTTCAGTGCTGAAGAAGGTAGAGAGTTGTTCACGGATTGGAAGGCGTTATTACAGGGGAAAGTGAATAAATATTCGGTGCCTGGGTCGCACGAGGAGATCGTCTTCTCCCTAGCAGTGGAAAAGATAGCCAAATATCTCGTGAATGAATTAGAAGGAGCAGGGGGAGCGTAACTTTCGCTAACCGCAAAGTAGAGTGTCCAGAAAGATACAACTTTATGAACATGAATTTTCACTAACAAAGGTGTTATTTGTGAATAGTGATGTGACCTAACTTCAAAGAGAAAGTTTCTACCTCTGAGAACGAGGATGGTTCTTCTACTATTCCGGAATTATAAATTCCTTTCTAACGAGAACTTAAAAGGTTTCTCATCAGTCTGAAAAGCAGGTTAATAAATATTAACCTGCTTTCTCTATTATTATTGATTATGACAATACATATGAGGACCATCTGGTTGTTCTTCACGTTCAACTTTTATTACTCTTACAATGGAAATCGTCTTCTGGAATAATTTAAAACAATACCTAAAAGTATACCTTTGACTAGTAAGATGAACTACTTATCACTTATAAATTCAGCATAAATAGTGGGTTTTTTAACATAGTTTATAATAATGATAAATTGAATCTATTGAGTTACGTAAAGGTGGTGAGTTCTTATGAAAAACAGGGATAAAAGACGAAAAAAGAAACGTGATTTTTTAAAGGATTACTTAAAAAACAAGTTAGGAAATTGGAAACCTAGACTTGATAAAGAGCCTACCTCTAAGCCGACGACTCAAGAAAATAGAAATCTTGATTAAAGAATATTTAGGTGTAGGTATTTAGAAATTTTTCATCATGAAAAATAGCCCCCTCTAGAAGTCTATCTCTAGGGAGGGCTTGCTTATAAGGTATATTTATTTAACAGCTTCTTTTAATTCTTTTCCCGGTTTAAAAGCAGGAACCTTTGAAGCCGGAATTATCATTTCTTCACCTGTTTGAGGGTTACGACCTGTACGCTCTGCGCGCTCACGTATTTCAAATGTACCAAATCCAACTAATTGAATTTTTTCTTCTTTGGCGAGCGCATTAGAAATCGTTTCAAACAACGCATCTACAGCCTTTTTTGAATCTTGTTTCGTTAGTTCTGATTTTGTTGCAACTGCATCTACTAGTTCAGTTTTATTCATATTCAAGCACCTCATTTTTTATTTTTAGATACTATGTAGAGACGCTAACATATCATATCTTCTACACACTTCTCACTTAATAAGGTTAGGAGAAGGAAGAGGAATCCCTGTTTTCTAGAGGGTAATTATACTGAAATTTACTCTATGGCGAAATGAACTCCGTTGGAGTTTGATTATGCGTCATGGAGTAAAGTTTAACCCTATATTGTTTTAAAAATATGTATGTAGATTTTAAATTAAGCCTAAACTAATAAAGTATTTCCAAATTACCTGAGTTGAAAAAAGCCTTTGCTCCCGTTGAGCAAGGGCTACTTTTTTGACGAGTTTCTTCTATAGAATATACCGTTTTGAAAAGACTTTCGTGTAAATAAAATGAGGCGCTCTAAAAAGATTCATTCTTTTAGAGCGCTTCATTTTTTATGACTCTTTAGAGGGGCAATCATGAGTATGATCTCTATTAGCAGCAACCACAAACCTTGATTTTCCTTCTTGGTATTTATGAGTGATTTCGATATCGCCACAATAAGGACAAATGAGGTATCCTCTGGACTGCATATGATTAGAGCTGATTATTTCCTCAGGTTTAAAAACGTCCATTCTTATCCCATAATGAATACAAGCAACTTTTTTTACGCTTATCAT